>JALUUH010000137.1 GCA_027021445.1 Gammaproteobacteria bacterium | reverse complement strand
AAATGTAAAAAACATGTCAGATTCTGCGAGATATTTTGAATATATTGATAAATACTGTGAACGCACTGCAGAAGGCTTGTGGGCAGAGCCTTTAAACGTTATTTCCAATATTGCCTTTTTTATTGTCGCTATTTTACTATTTCGGTTTTATCGGCAACATTTTAAAGGCAAGTTTATAAAGTATTGGGACATCTCATTACTGATAGCCTTGATGTTTTTTATTACTGGCGGTAGCACCTTATGGCATGTTTATTCGTTGCGTTGGGCGCTTTATACTGATGCCATTCCGATACTGATTTTTATCAATGTTT
This sequence comes from Gammaproteobacteria bacterium, assembly GCA_027021445.1. Taxonomy (GTDB): domain Bacteria; phylum Pseudomonadota; class Gammaproteobacteria; order S012-40; family S012-40; genus JALUUH01. The sequence continues at coordinate 1,273 of JALUUH010000137.1, read as the reverse complement.
TTTTACTCAGTTGTTTTGTCAGAATACTGGGCTTGAGTGTTAGCGCTGTTATCTTACTTTTTTTGCTTTATCAATTGTTTAATTATGGTATTCAGCTCAATTTTAGTATGGATACCCTCAATGGCAGTATTTTTTATCTGCCTGTTTGGATTTTTATTACGGGTATTTTATTTTTTGCCTGCCGTAATCGAGATGGCTTATGTCATTACTATTTGATTTCGGTTGGTTTGTTTTCAGCTGCACTTGTTTTGCGTACTTTTGATATATCTCAATGTGATAATTTTCCCACAGGAACACATTTTTTGTGGCATATTTTGATAGCCACGATGTTGTTTTTTTTAACAAAATCTTTAATGTTGAGTCAGCTTATACCTACTGTATCAGTAGACATGACTGATAAACCGGGTGTCACTCATAAATCATAGGGATTTTTTTTGAATATTTTTTCACTTGTTTCTTTGCTTGGTATTTTTATATTGCTTTACGTGGTGTTTTCGACAGGTAAAGGCGGGAATTACAAACCGGATCCACGTGATGTTCCTCTTATCGATGATATTGATACCTATTTGAAAAAATCAGAAGCGTTTTTTTCTGATATTAAAGCAAATACGGAGAAAAAAATATTCTGGTTTTCTGAGGATAAAGCGCAAACTGCGTTTTCTGTTGTTTATCTGCATGGTTTTTCTGCTGCTCGCCAGGAAGTGTCTCCGTTGAGCGAAAACATCGCGAAAAAACTTGGGGCGAATATTTTTTTTACGCGCTTAACAGGTCATGGTCGGTCAAATGATGCGATGGCTGATATCACGGTTGAAGCATTTCTTGCTGATGCAGTTGAAGCGCTTGCAATAGGTAAGCAGATCGGCAAAAAAGTCATTGTTATTGGTACTTCTACCGGGGGGACTTTGGCAACATGGTTGTCGGCATATGATAAGTCAGAGGCATTAGCGGCGATAATACTGATTTCACCTAATTTTGGTTTGGCTGATCCCAAATCAAAATGGTTATTAAAGCCGGCAGCAAAAATATGGCTACCGATTATTGAAGGTCGCAACTATCAATTTACACCAAGCAATGAGATGCAGGCAAAATACTGGACCTGGAAATACCCCACAGTTGCACTGATTCCTTTGATGAAACTGGTCTCTTATGTGACTGAATTGCCGCTGCATAAAATAACAACGCCAACACTTGTGCTTTATTCGCCTGAAGATAAAATTGTCGATGTTGCTCAAATTAAGCAAGTCTATCAACAGCTCGGTACACAACATAAGAA
>JALUUH010000136.1 GCA_027021445.1 Gammaproteobacteria bacterium | reverse complement strand
TGAACAGTGATTCCGGGATGATGAACACCGATTCCGGAAAAACCGGCTAAGTGTTCACATTGAACCAGAATGGGTGTTCATGATGGGCCGGAATATGCAATTGATTTATGGGTGTCTTGTTTTTTCGCTCATGACGGGGATAGGGCTTTTATCCATGAAACGCTGGAAAATTTTGCTGAACATAAGGACTCTTTATTGAATAATAACTTTGGGTGCAATTATTCATAAAAGCTATACGAATGGCCAGGAAAACTATCTTTCTCTATTATAAATTCCCGCGATTGCTCACCTTGAAAGGGCTGCCCTATGGACTAATATTTTTTAGCTGTATAAATAGCCTTATTTTTGCAAAGTGGAGTAGGTGATATATGCTCCTGCCATTTTCAGCAACGATCCTTTTCTTCACGTCTCTTTTTTATCGTGCAACACAACTTAATGCATTGAGTTTTTCTTCTTTTATTAATAAGGAGCATTGAAGTGACTTGCTCCCCTGTTTTAATAAAATTAAATCTGCATTAAACGTCAAGCGCATATTGTCTGCTTTTATATTAAATAGGTCGATGCTCGAAAGGTTTTTTATAAAGTCATACATTACATTGTTTTCATCAGGCAATGCACAAATTTGCATCTGATCATTAACCACGTATGAAACAGGGGTCAATAATTCAACATGTAAACACGGGTGTTTAGATTCAGAGCTAAAACGTACCCATCGTAGCAACTGATTGCCTACGCGACTTATTCCTAGTTCGCGAGCATATGGGCTAACAAAATATTCATCATTTTTAGCTATAATTTTGTTAGCAAATAACAGAGCAAATATCAGGCTCAAGAAAATGGCTGGTTTCATTTTATACCTTTTTTGTTTCGCATCAATTTAATTAGGGGATTTTGCCAAATAGGTAATACGTTGTTTCCTTCTTAAATCAGGCACTCCCGCCCAGTTAGCAGTCTCGTTAATAACTTCTTTAAATTTTATTAGATCATTATTTGAAACATGTTATGGAATTTACGGCTATGGTAAAGGCTCTCCTTCTTGCTCTTCTGTCTCCCATGTCAAGTAACCATCATTGGGCTTGTTGGCTGACTTGTAGTCAACACCGCAAGCCATATTCAGTGATAACTTAATATTTCCTTATGGTTAACTGATATTGCGTGCTCGAATAATGAATCAATGGCTGATGGTTTTTACATGACGCTACAACTCGTATTCTGACTAAAGCCTGTGCAATATCAGAAACTCTCGGACAATCGTTCCAGTGTATTGAAAGGTTATGTTGTCGTGGCACTGACAAGTGGTGTGTTATAAACGCAGAGGGCGCAAAGTTTTTAGTGTTTTTCTCTGCGTCCTTTGCGCCTCTGCGTTAAATACCCGGTGATTCTTAAAACAGATATTTTTAGCGCTTAATTCACAATTACATTAATGAACGAAGGTTATTGCAGCTTGGCTCGAATGATTATTAGCATCGGCCATAATCAACTATCACATCGAGCGCACAATTCGAAAAGCGCAATCATTGTCAGCATGGTTTTTCTGATTGCTGGCAGGAAATCCTGCAATACACCAACTCATCGGCTTTAATTGAAGCTTAAAGTAGCGATACATGC
>JALUUH010000135.1 GCA_027021445.1 Gammaproteobacteria bacterium | reverse complement strand
CGTGCATGAACCTGGGCCAAGGTGAATTGGCGAGCCTTGGTATTGAAATGTTGAAGTAAACAACCTCGCTCGCATTAACATTGCCAAAGGTGTCGTTGGCGTAGATTCTGAGATAATGCTGACCATCTGTTAAAGCAGGAGTCGTGCCAACGTAGTAGCCGCCGCTGAGGCTTAAGGTTACATTCGTTGTTCCGTCAACCTCGGCTATTACTGTATCCACTCCGCTCGGGTCGGTTGCTGAAACATTTATTGTTATCGTAGATATGAGATAGGTTGCGTTTTGGGGCGAGAGTATAACAACGCTTGGCGGTTTGATATCAATGGTAAGCGGCAGATAATCTATATTGTTAGCATCCAGGACAAGACTGGAATCGCATATTCCATCATGATCAGTATCGTTGCATGTCTCGCTAAACCCAGTACCATCTGGCTTTGCCCAGTAATTTCCGCCAAGGTATGGTCCCCCTACTATGTTCTTTCCAGGAGTTTTTGTGGTGTTCCACTGATTGGAACCGTAAATATAAGCATTCCTGCTATTTTTGAAATAGTTGTTATATATAGTGTTGCTTTGAGCAAGATATAAGTAGATACCATAGTTATTGCTCACTATAGTATTGTTAACTATCACGTTATTTCTTGAAGAATACGTGGTTGATGCTCCCAGGTATATCCCGTATTGATGCGCTTTTATTACATTATCTGCTACTACATTGTTATTTGAATATTGAATTAAAAAACCGTAATTTCCGTTCGATAGTAAAGTATTATTTACTATCCTGTTACTCCCCGAAAGCCATAAACCAATCCCAGTGCCAGTGTTTGAGGTTAGAGTGTTATTCCCAATAGTGTTACTACTGGAAGAGGAAAGACTTATCCCGTTTTCATTTGAGTTAAAAGTGTTTTTGACTATTATGTTATTACTTGAAGAAGAGAGACTTATTCCAGCACCATTTTGACTAAATGTGTTGTTTGCAATGGTGATATTGCTTGAAGAACTCAGTGCGATTCCCCTCCATCCATTCGAGCTTATCGTGTTGTTAAAAATATTTCCATTCTGAACGTTTTTAAAATAAACCCCATAGTACCAGTCACTTACAATGAAATTTTTTAAAGTAATGTTCGTAATTGTAGTTGTTGGATCATAAACATAAATCCCATAAGTATTTGTTGAGTCGGTCCCATCTACTCTATGACCATCCCCGTCAATGATTACATTGCTTGAAGTAATATTTATACAGATAGAGCTTCCATTATTTATTATATCTGCAGTCAGCACATAATATCCCGGAGAATTTATCGTGGTGCATGAGCTGATATTTGTTAAAGCGCTCGCATTTCCTGCGAAAGCCAAAACTAAAACGAGCGAGAGTATCAAATACCTCTTCACCTCTCTCCACCCCCTTCCTTCTTTTCATCCTTTTTTTGCTCCTCTTTTTTCTCAGCTTCCTGCTTCTGAGGTTGAGCCTGCGCGGTCTGCGCGGGCTGAGAGACCTGCCCTTTCTTAAGCTTTATAGCATCCTCAATCGCGCGGGAGCCGAAGTAGAAGGCTATTACCACCAGGAATACCTTTGAGAATTCTGAGATTATCTCGGTGTTCGCGGGCTTGTTGAA
>JALUUH010000134.1 GCA_027021445.1 Gammaproteobacteria bacterium | reverse complement strand
TCTGGGTTGCATTATTTGCATAAGTTCCGTTTGCAGGGCTTATTAAAGTTCCGTTGGGATTTGTTGTATCCAAAATTATTGTTCTTGTCTCTGTTGAGTTTATGTTGTTTGACAGGTCCACAACAGTTATATTGTAAGTATAAGTCCCTTCATTCAATCCTGTCCAGTTTATTAGCCTTGTTCCGCCTGTAAAAACTGTCTTATTGACTAATGCCGTTGAATTGAAAAGCCTGAAAGTGATGTTTGCCTCATTTGTTTCTGTAACAATAACATTAGCAGATACAAAACTCTGGCTTATATTTGTCCCGTCAGGCTCTGTAAATGAGTCAATCTGCCAGTGCACCTGCTCTTCATAAAAATTAACGCTCCCAAAATCTCCTGGAGTTAAAGAGCGGTATATCCTGAGCTGCAATTTTTCTGAGTTAAGGCATGCATCATTTATAGATACATTGGTCTTAATGTTGTCCACCATTGTGCTTATTAAGTCCCATGAGTTGCTTGAGTTATAGCACTCTATTTTTCCTGTAAGAAGGAGCCAGTCAGCAAGATATTCCAAAGTTGCACTTGATACAGCATCAGGAATAGTATAGTTAATATAAAGAATATCTACTTCTGGAGAGCTGTCAAGCAAGGTATAAGTGCTGAAATTTTCATCAACAGCATTTCCAGGATTTGAAGGAGTTCCAGAATAAGACCATTCATCTTCGGTATTATCAGTTAGGTTTGTTGAAGCATCAACAAAAGATATCAATGGAGTTGTAGTATCGATTGTGAATGTATAATTGACCAGTGCAAAAGAATCCAGCCCGGAAGAATCATTGCACCAGACATTCCATGAATAGTATCCATCTCCATCGCTCATATTAACAACAAATGAATTAACGCTTCCGTTTGATATAGATGTATCTGTCTTGTTTGCATGCCATCCGCTGCTCCAGTTTCCGTATAAGATGCATGTATCAACACCATCAGGATCTATTGGAGTATAATTAAACAGGATGTTTTGAGCATAGTCAAAATAGGAATTATCTGAAGGGGAGTGCAGGGTTATTGCAGGCCCTAAAGTTGAAACCGAGAAAGTAGAGCTGCTGTATCCAATATTGTTTAATGAATCATTTGAATAAAAGTTTATTGTATGCTCTCCGTCACTTGCATTAAAAGTGGCATTTTGACCGCATACAATTGTCTTGTTTGCTCCGTTATCAATATTCCACCAGCAGCTTTCAAGGCTCAATAAATTATCAGTAATGCTCACGTTTAGCGGAAGGCTGGTGTTGTAACTGTAAGTCTTGGTATCTTGAGGCTCAACAATATTAATATCCGGGCCAGTTGTATCAAGAGTGATAGTTCTTGTCTGCGTTGTATTTGTATTTGATGCTATGTCAACAACTGTAACATTGTAAGTATATACTTCGTCTGGAAGCCCTGTAAAATTGATTGTTCTTTGAGGGGTTGTAAAAGTAGTTACATTAACTGCATTGGTTGAATTGAAAAGCCTGAAAGTGATATTTGCCTCGTTTGCTTCACTGACTGTTACATTTACATAAATCCAGTTTCTGCTGAAATTAGTGTTGTCTGCTTCTGTTCCTGCACCGTAGTCAACTAATGGAAAAGTAACATCAACAAAAAAGCTT
>JALUUH010000133.1 GCA_027021445.1 Gammaproteobacteria bacterium | reverse complement strand
CCGCTCTGCTGGTCTCAGCTTATGCACCCGGTGCAACCCAGAGGGCTGCAGAATATTTGCTCTCCACCCAGCAGCAGGACGGCGGGTGGGGGGATGTTCTCACGACAGCCTTCGCTCTGAGGGCGCTGCATGATATAAAACTCACATATAGCCCAAGAATCATCAGTATAGAAACCCGCTCAGATGGTGCCACAACCTCAGTATTCGGGGCATATTCTGATGTTGAAATATCAGTAAATTATACAGGGAATACAATTGTTGAAGGTTACATAGATAGTAACCCCATAAAATTCAAAATTAATGAAGCGATATGGAATACTGGTAATATTGCTCCAGGAAATTACTCTATATTGATCTATGCTGTTGATGCAGATAATGGAGTAATAGTTGACTCAACTTCTGCTACTGTTGAAATATTGCCATACTTTGATATTGATGGTGGATCAGTTATCTTTCGCCCATACATTATAGACGTTAATTCAAGTGAAACAGTGTCAGTATTTTTGAAATTAAAATTAAAATCAAATATACGATCAAATGCCAATATCTCATATACTGTCCAGTCACCCAATGGGACTGTAGTTGCAAGTGGACAGTTTGATTTATCAATTAAACCTTACCGCAGTATTAGTGTTCCTTTAGCTATTATTACCAGGAATTTCACAGTACCTGGCGTATATAATGCCACTGTCAATATATCTGCTAATGGATCAAGCTGGAACTTTACAGGGAATATGTATGTTATTTCTGATAACAGAATAAGCGCAGTAAAGTATGCTAACCCGGAGTATATCCACTATTTAGATAATAAAATAAATTTAAGCATAGTATTACGTGGTGAAAGTCTAATGCCAGACATAAATCGTAATGTTGATGTAATATTAGTAATAGATCGCTCAGGAAGCATGAGATGGGATGGTAAAATAGAAAATGCTAAAAAAGCTGCTAAAAGCTTTGTAAGGTATATTCTGCGTATCAATGGTACCAGGGTTGGTGTGGTAACTTTTGAGGATAAAGCTGCCCTTGTTGTGTCACTTACTGATAACCTATCAATAATTGAGAGAGGAATAGACTCCATTTACGTGATTGGCTCCACCGCTATTGGACTCGGGATACATAAAGCCCGTGAGCATTTTTCTCAGGTGAGTGAACCTTGGGCTGAGAGATATATATTACTACTATCCGACGGGGAGGACACCGCAAGTCCAGAATCTCATAATCCGATATTTGAAGCAATTAATGCTAAAAATGAAGGTATCATTATATATACAGTAGGTGTTGGAAGTGGCTCGGATACCGAACTTATGGAGAATATAGCAAATATTACAGGGGGTAAATTCTATTATACCGCTACTTCCGATAATATTGAGAAGATATATCGTGAAATCGCTGGAGAAATATCTGGAATAGCAGGTTTTAATATAAACGTAACTGGTTATCTGCCTGACGATGTAGATGTGGTGGAAACGAATCCGCGTGGTTTCATCAATACCTCTGGTGGTGTTATTGTATGGCGCATTCCCGAGCTCGGCATCGGTGAGGAGCTGAACCTGAGCTTCCAGGCGGTTCTCAGAAACCTGACCCCGGGAGAGAGGGTTGTAAACAGGCAGGTGAACATCACCTACCTCAACGCCAACGGC
>JALUUH010000132.1 GCA_027021445.1 Gammaproteobacteria bacterium | reverse complement strand
TGTCCCCTATTTTTCTCTATTTTTGTTATTGCCTATTGACAGCGTTACGGCTCATATGTGCTAGATTTTTGCTACTGGTATTCTCTCTTTAAGAATACCAGTTTTCTGTTTTTAGTTTTGGAACTTTTGAAAACTCTTTCAAATTATTAGTAACCAATATTCCTTGATGCTCTACCGCTGTACCTGCAATTAAAATATCACATGGACCAATAGGAGCACCTTTCTTTTCTAGTTTTACTCGAATCGAAGCAGAGGCCGAGGCTTCGCCAGCCCCAAAAGGAAGAATAGTAACCAAAGAACAAATTTCCTTAAGTTGAGCCTGCCTTTTTCTAGGGGAGCTTGATTTTGCTATTCCGTACTCCAACTCATAAATAACAATAGCCGGTATTGCTATATTTTTCGGGGAAACACTTAAAAATCTATCAGGCACGTTCCCCAAGCCTTTAAAAAAATATATTAACGTATTGGTATCAACAATATACATCAGAACAACTCTCGTTTGGCATCCATAGCTGAGTTTTCTCTAATATCTTCAATAGAAGGAAAGCCATCCCAGCTTCCTGCTATATCTATTACAGACTGAGGCCATTCATTTGCTACCTTTTCATCAATAAGCTTAGCTATCCACTTACTCTTTGATAAATGGGCAGATTTTGCCGCTTTAGTCATTCTGGATTCAATTTCATCGTCAAGGTAAATTGTAACTTGCCCCATATCTCCACCCCTTTCTTTGCAATATATGTGTAATTATATGTGCCGAACGAGGAATGTCAACATTAAGAAGGAAGGGAAAATAGGGGACGTAGGGGACGGACCACTATTAACACGGCCTACACCCTATTTCTTAGGCCTTTATTCGCCATTTCATGTAGATAGTGTTTTGAACATTACCGCTGCAGACGTGGGACAGAGCTTGCTGAACTGGCTTGTTTGTTTTATGAGATATGGAACAGCTTCTCTCTCCTGTGCGCTAAAACCCAGTTTCTGAAAGTACTCCTTAGCAGACTCCGTTATTAGATAGAGAGCTTTGATTCCTGAGTTACAAGCATACTCCTCTAGCAATTGATATAAATTCATCGCTATACCATTTTTTCTATGCTCTGGCGCTACCGTAATAGATCGAATTAACCCGATACCCCCAAAATCTTCAATGCCACCGATACCAACTAATTTTCCCTTAGATTCAACAACGAATATCTTTTGAGCCTGACCATCAACGTCGGTTGATGGCAAGCCGGAAGAATAAAGTAATTCTTTGATACGCTGAATATCACTTTCTTCCGCCTCTCGATATTTCATTTTCTTCTTAGCCTCATTTTATAGCCCTAACTTATTAGTATTAGGCGCATTTTCCTGAACTATCACATAAACCTTATTTGTGATCGGTCATTATCCTGATAATGCAGTTAACCGCTCTTACCAGGCGGTGAAACTGCGGTGTTTGTTATTTTTATGAAATGAGATTCGTCTCTGAAATCTTTACTATCATCCTTATAACGACTATTTTCTGTGCAACTATACTTCAAATTTCATGCTCTAGGATGCAGATAAACCAGATTCTAAATTAGGATATCGCAAGCAATAACCTAGTTTTTCTCTCAGTTTTTTATTACTCACTTTTTTGGATTCTTTTAGATAAGAAATCATTTCAGAACTAAACTCTTGCATCGCCTGGTTCATTGTAATTTCTTCTGGTTGCGGTAAATCATACATTTTTGCCACTTTGACAAAATAGTCTGTCATTGTTGAGGGATTTCCATCCGCCACGTTTACAATATCAAAGACTTCATCAGTCGCTGTCACCCTCTCACAGATACTCACTAAGTCGAATACATGTATCCTATTACTCACTGCAGACTCTGATTTTTTAACAACTTTTAAACCTTGTTTTATACGCTTAACCGGTAATCTCTCAGAACCATAAATACCAGCCACTCGTAAAATCGTCAAATTAACTGCGTTGAATTGACACCATTCTTTAAAGGCAAGTTCCGCAACGACTCGGTTTTTGGCGTTGCGACTCAAGGGATTGATTTCACTCTTCTCATCTACCCACGCCCCTTTTGCATCTCCATACACACCTGTTGTACTGATGTATACGATGCGATTTGGAGGTGATACATGATTCAATGCCGTTAATAACTTTGCTACCCGCCTATCTCCTGCAACAGCAGGATTTGGCGGAACCAAATAAAATAGGTTTTCAATATTGATATCTGGAAAAACTAATGGCTTATCGTGGTCAAGATCTCCGCGCGTAACTCTAATTTTTTTATCCTGCAGCAATTGACAATGATCCAAGGTACGGCTCAATGCATGAACATTGTAACCATGCATAATACGTCGCTCAGCAAGCTGCAATCCGGTATATCCACAACCCACTATGAAATCTAATTTTTCCATGCATTATATACCTCTACATCATTTCATTTGATTATACTTCTTGTCATTCACGAGAGGACACTTAGAAAGGGTACTTTAACAGCGAGGAGGCTGAGCTTTACAAGCTCTTCTTCTTTTCTGACGCCTTTATCTGAGGTTAGGCATGACTAAGGGATATCTTCTCAATCATCAATTAATGATTGGAATAATATCCCTTAGCACAAACTAAATCGAAACAACCATGATACGCCCTTTTCTTATAATTCGTAAAAGGGAGTATGTCGCTTATAAAACACTATGCAGCGTTTGCTGACGCGTGGATTTCAGGCATATTCACATTTTTTGTTAGCTTTTCAGTGACCGAGTTTCCTGCCGCTAATTGCAAACCCTTCTTGTAATATTTAGCAGCCTCAGCTTGCTCCTCAGTCTGCTCAAGCAATTGCGCCAGTGCATAATAAGACTCAACAGTGTCGCCAAGTTCTGCCGCTTTCTCAAGATAGGTTTTGGCTTTACCCCAGAACTTCTTACGCATACTTAATCGACCCAAGGTTAACAGCAAAGTAGGGCTATCTTCGTGATCAACGAGCCATGCTTCGGCAACCGATAATTGCTTAGTAATATTCGCATCTTCAATCATTCCGTAAATCTGAACCAAGGTTTCATTCCACTGCAACATGATTGAATCTCGAATTAAGCCTTCAACGCTACCACCTTCGCCTGATTCAGCCAATTTTTGCGCATAAGGAATCAGCAAATCTTGCTCGGTTTTCAGGTCTCTAGGTAATAACATCCAAAGTCTACGAATTCGATCGGTAGTTGCATCACCTTGCGCCCTATTCAGCAGTGCAAAATAAACCGTTTTTTCCAACTCATAGAACAATGAAGGCTCAATGACGCGACCTCTTTTCAATTCGGGTAACAAGCTCTTCAAGCCATCCCAGTCGTCAAGACGTTGGTACGTCTGAGCAAGCAAAACAAGGACTTGCTTGTTTTTAGGAAGCTTCTTTCTGAGTTCAAGTAACGACACCTGTGCTTGTTCAATACGGCCGCTTTGAATTAAAAGCTCGGCTTTAGTCAAATTAACCGCTGTACCTTCACTACCGCGTGATGTATTAGCCATACGTAAATATTGATCCGCTCGATGTTTAGCACCTTGCGCTTGTGCAGCACGTGCTGCGTTTAAGTAATTAACCATTGGAGCAGAACTGTCTTCTACATGTGCAATCAAGGCTTTTTCAGCATGTTTCCAATCACCTTGCGCTTGCGCCAATAAGCCCTGATTGATCACGGAGCTCGCATGTTTTTCTTTTCTCGCTTGGTTCCACTTTTTAAAACTAGTGGGTGATCCCAGAATACTTGAAATAATCTTTATCAGATAATGCCCGACGAAAACTAGCAATACGAACAAGATACCGAATAAAGCAAGCGACATCTCAATACTATAGTTCCCTGCTCCAATTAAAATATATCCAGGGTCGTTGCGCATGAAGTGGGCAAATGCGGCCCCACCTATTAGAAACAAAGAAGTTAGAATAAGCATTTTCATAACTACTCACCTCCTTCCAAGGTCGCTACTTCAGTTGCACCCGAGGCTTGATTTGCCGCAACGCCTAACTCAAGTTTTGTAGCTACAAGCTTCAATGTTCTTAAAGAGTTAGAAATATCAGGTTTATCAATATAAAGTCTCGCGCCTTTTAATTCATCAAGCTTGGCTATTACTCGTTGAGTCTCATCATTGCTGGTGTCGAAATAAGAATTAAGCCATTCAATAGTCATGTCTATATTTGCTTGATATAAACCAGCGTTCTTATGCAAAATAGCTAAACGTGCTTGTTCAAGCTTAAGTTGAAGATTTTCATGCAGATGCTGAACTTGCTTAGGCGCTAACAAAGGCTCTAATGGCCGATCATTATATCTTACCGTTACCAAACCCTTAACCGCGCTCAGCATCGCAGCAGGTACGCCGCCCCAAGTATCACTGGTGATCGGTGATTCAGCGGTAGGTGCGGTAGCTGCAGCCTCAGGCTGAATCCTTGCTTTTAACGGTAAAGACTCTAGCTTTTTAGCTATTTCCACCAAGGCAAGAGCAGTACCTGCAACATCAGGTTGCGGTAAAGTCTCTAGAGCGGTGATTTCTTGAGCCAACACTTTTCGAACAGTTAACAAAGCAGGATCTCCAACCGACACCATTCGGCTATCCGCTAACTTGAGTGCAGAAATTGCTGTTTTAACATCATCTTCAAGAATAAGGCGGTGATTAGCAACTTGTAATAAATACTCTGCCTCAGAAACCATCCATTCACGTGATGAATCGCCAATTCGGTTATATAAGCGGTTTAAGCTTATCTCAACCGCGTCTTGTCGCTCGCCCGTTTTAACAATCAAGGCTTTGGTTTCACCCATTTGAGAAACTTGCTCTATCAACTGCTTTGAAACCTCTTTTTGAATCGATAAAGCTTCGTCTTTCAGTTCGCTCTGAGCACTCGACAATGTATTGTTTACCGCGTTTGTCATGTCTGCCTGGGTAGATGCTAATTTTTCATCAACGTTAGATTGAATCTCAGTTAATGACTTTGCAACCATTTCTTGGTTTTTGTTGTACTCTTCCCAAAACAGATAAGCACCCGCACCCAGTGTTCCGGCAGCAATAAAAGCCATAAAAGACATAAAATTAGCAAAACCAGTTTTAGCTGGAGGTGCTTGAATCACAGTAGCAGCCGGCGGTGCAGCTGCACGGCTCGACTGTCCTCTACTTAGATTGTTTGAGTTTGCTGCAGAACCATTGTCACCCGCATTAGCAGAATTCTTCTGCCCATCATTACTATGTGAATCATTTTGTTTTGTCATAACTTATCCTATTTACCTCTGCTGGTATAAATATGGTTACCATACTTAGCTGACATGGCAGTCCAGATATTAAAGAACACATGGTGTTCAACTCTAACTTTGTCTCGTGTCCTTATTTTTATACATATGACAGGTTATCGAAACCTTATTAGCAACTCGATTTCTTCAGCCTGACCCCTCCCTCAGGGCCTATATATTATTCACCCTGAGTCAGAATTGGAACCTCGAATGGTATTTCTTTATGGAATTGTTTAAAAAATTACTAAAAATCGTCAATTACTTGACCAAAACGAGATTATTTACCACAATTTAACTTAATTTGTTGCAAGGCCTCAATGATTGCGCCGTTACTTGCTTCCTTTGTAACCCATGCAGGCTTTGAGAAACCCATTTTTTTGGCCAGACTTGCAGCACGATGGCTCACCACCAACAACTGAGCGGATAATAAACGAGCACGCCCAACATCACCCATCATCTCGTACAGGTTACACAATCCTCCGTTACTCGTCACTGTTACCACATCAATCTTTGACCACTGCCTAATCAGGGTCGCTATATCGCATTTAGGTTTAAGCCGACGATAAACTTCCGCATAGGTAACTTTTGCTCCACGCTGTCGCAACGTTGCAGCCAGAAGTTCACGTCCACCTTCACCGCGAAAAATAAGTATTCGTTTATTTTGAACTTGATTCATCTCTGCTTGAGATAATAAAGCCTCACTATTGAATTGCTGCTGAGGAAATATATCTACCCTGAGCCCATTGGCGCTAAGGGCTTTTGCGCTCCCTTTGCCAACCGCTGCAATACTCAGGCTTTCAGGCAAAACACACTGCTGGTTTTTGAGTAAATCCAAAGCCTTAGAAACTGCATTAGGACTAATAAAAATAGCAATATCAAAATCTTCAAGGTGACGAATTATGCTATATAAGGAGTCGAAATTGACCGGACTGGCAATCTCGACTACCGGAAAACGAATAGCTCGCCCACCGTGAGACTCAATCGCTACACATAAGTCGTCAGCTTGTAATTTCGGCCGAGTGACCAATACCCCCCAATTAGCAAGCGATAATTCCTGGCTAATTTGCCCCATAGACTTCGGCAAGAATTTTACCCGCACCACGCGACAATAAGTCTTCAGCTAATTCAATACCTAGCTTATCCGCATCGTCGACCAAACCACTCACATTGCCACTAATTATTTCCTTACCATCAACACTGCCCACCAGTCCACGCAAAAATATACCTTGCTCATTCAGTTCTGCATATCCTCCAATAGGTACTTGGCAACCACCTTCCAGCCTATTGTTCATCGCACGTTCTGCGCGTACTCTAATAGAAGTCTCTAGATGATTTAACGGAGCGATGAACCGATTTACCCGTTCATCTTCTATCCGGCATTCAATACCAACAGCTCCTTGCCCAATGGCGGGTAAACTATCGGATGTATTCATGAATTCTTGGATACGTGACTCAAACCCTAGGCGAATCAAGCCTGCTGCGGCCAAAATAATCGCGTCATATTCCCCAGCATCAAGCTTTGCTAAACGTGTATTAACGTTGCCCCGGAGACTGATTATTTGTAAATCGGGACGCCTGGCCGTAATTTGACATTGTCGGCGCATACTCGAAGTACCCACCTTCGCCCCTATTGGCAGCTCATCGAAGCTTTTGAATCGATTAGAAACAAAAGCATCTCGTGGATCTTCACGCTCACAAATAACGGCGAGATGTAAGCCTTCGGGAAACTCAACCGGCACGTCCTTCATCGAATGAACCGCAATATCTGCATCACCATTCAACATTCCGGTCTCTAACTCTTTGACAAACAATCCTTTGCCACCTACTTTAGCCAATGGCACATCCAAGATTTTATCGCCCTGGGTGGTCATCTTAATGAGCTCTACCGCTAACTCAGGATGAAGTTCTTGTAATCGCGATTTAACGAATTCAGCTTGCCAAAGCGCAAGCGGGCTTTTTCGAGTGGCAATTTTTATAATATCTTTAGACATAATCAATGGTTTTCTCTCATCCAATATCATCAAGCTTAGCGTAAACAAATAGTTGTCAGTGCAAATTCTATTTGGCACCCACTGACCGCCACGGGTATAGCATAGCACCGGTCGCCCAGTTGCTGGAAATAGAATATACTCTCGCGCAGATTTAACCACTTTCCATAAGAGACGATAAATGCCTGAAAAAAATCCAAATGAAAAACTTTGGGGCGGACGCTTCACAGAACCTACCGATATTTTTGTTGAAGCATTCACCGCTTCAGTCGAATTTGACCAACGCTTATATGCCCAAGATATTGCTGGGTCCATTGCGCACGCCACCATGCTTAATCAAGCTGGCATCCTCACAAACTCAGAAAAAGAGCTGATAATTACGGGACTTCAAGAAATAAAACTCGAAATTGAAAAGGGTGACTTCCAATGGTCAGTCGCGCTAGAAGATGTGCACATGAACATTGAAGCTCGATTAACCGTCAAAATCGGAGATACCGGGAAAAAACTCCATACTGGTCGTTCAAGAAATGATCAAATCGCAACGGATATGCGCTTATATCTACGCGAAGAAATCAAGCAAATTCAAACCGGTCTGACTCGCCTGCAAACGACCTTAGTCGATATTGCAGAACAGGAATTTGAGACTATTCTCCCAGGCTACACACATTTACAAGCTGCCCAACCCGTCACTTTTGGTCACCACATGCTTGCCTGGTTTGAAATGCTGCTGCGTGATAGTGAACGCCTCACAGATTGCCAAAAGCGCGTTAATCATATGCCACTGGGGTCAGCCGCTCTCGCGGGAACCACATATCCCATTCAGCGCGACATCACCGCTAAATTACTCGGCTTTGAACATATTTGCCAAAACTCTCTGGATGCAGTCAGTGATAGAGATTTCATCATAGAGTTTAACTTTGTAGCCGCATTAATAATGACCCACTTATCTCGATTCTCCGAGGAATTAATTATTTGGCTATCTCAGCAATTTGATTTTATTGAACTAGGCGACAACTTCTGCACGGGTTCTTCCATTATGCCGCAAAAAAAGAATCCCGATGTGCCAGAACTCATTCGCGGAAAAAGCGCACGCGTCTATGGCAACCTAACAGCGCTTCTCACCTTGATGAAAAGCCAGCCACTGGCCTATAACAAAGACAATCAAGAAGACAAAGAACCGCTCTTTGACAGTATCGATACTATCAAAGCCTCGCTACACGTTTTTGCTGAAATGATGGCGAGCTTGAAAACCAAGCCTGAAAATATGCTGAGTGCCGTAAAAAAAGGATTTAGTACCGCGACCGACTTAGCCGATTATTTAGTGATAAAAGGGATACCTTTTCGTGACGCACACGAGATAGTCGGACAAGCCGTTAAACGAGGCATTGATACAAATCGAGATTTGTCCGCAATGAGCATCAAAGAACTACAGTCCTTTTCCAGCGTAATAGACGAAGATGTTTTTAGCGTGCTCACGCCTGAAGGCTCATGTGCCGCAAGAAACCATCTTGGAGGAACCTCTCCAATACAGGTTAAAGCAGCGGTAGCCGAAGCACGCAATAGAATACGCAAATTATCGGAGATTTAAAATTAGGCGACAATTAACTCTTGTTCTACCGATTTACTGACCTTGTGAAATAACTTCAGGGCATCATCCCCTTTTTTCCATTGTGCTGACCCAAACCGAGCATGCACTGCAATGCTTACCTCGGGATTATCGGGCAAGCTTAAAGCTGCCAAACGGGAAGCAATCTTATCAATCAGCTTTCTGGCGTCTAACTCATCCGTTTCGGGCAAAATAAAGGTGAATTCCATATCGTCGGTTCGTCCCACCTGATCCACCCAGCGTAATTGATCGCGCAGATAAAAACTAACCGCCTTTAGCACCTGGTCTGCGGATAATGAGACATTGATACGGTTTGAATTAAACCCGTCAATTTGCATTTTCACTAGACTCAATGGATTCTGGTAACGTCGGCTACGCGATACCTGAGGATCGAGTGCCTGCATTAAAGCTTTTGAATTAAGCAACCCGGTAACGCGATCCTTAGTAATACTGCTCTGTAATTGATCCGTCAAATTTTGGCATTCTGTGCGTAAGCGCATCAGCTCAGTGGCATCCACAAAATACACAACATCGGTCGAATTTTGTGCTTCATGCTCTAACACGCTATCCACACTAAGCAACCAACGTTCAGAATCACCGCGAACTTGCCATATATTACTGTGCTCTTCATACCTATCGAGCCTGCGAAAAAACAACTCTGATTGTTTTTCGCCCAGCGCTTCTTGCTCTTGTATGCCTAAGAATTGGCAAAATGTCGAATTAACCCAAATAATAATCTCATTGGAGTTAGCAATCACCATCGCCAAAGGTGATTTATTTAATACTTGATCCGCGATACCCTGAGAAATATAACTACTCATAAATGACTTCCAAAACCCATTGTTAATTCTCGCCGAAAATACGCTCACCTCTCGATTAAGTTGCATTAAAAATGCCAGGGAATTTAAACTGCCATTTATATATCCCTTTCTCAATAAATTCAATCTCAAATAAATTACCGTTTTTCGCGACTACAAGCTCAGTAGTTTTGCAGCACATGCCGATAAAAGATTATCTAAATGAGATAAATATGGAAATCAGTTCGTTGTGGATTTAGAAAAAACCCATAAATCGTTAGAAGCCAGCAATAACTTAATACGTGATCGCTTCATTTTGCTGAATTCCAAGCGAATTGAACGTACACAAGCCTTATTGCGCCCAAATCAACGCGTATTTTTAGAAATTCTCCCTCTCCTATTTCACATTAACAACCGTGTATTGCCTGGATATACAGGCATCGATACCCCGTGTGGAGTGGCGGCTTACGCGATGGATGACCAAACGGCGAAAACCGCTCACCGCCTTTGGCCCAGTTTCAACGAAAAAAAACAAGTGCAATTTCATTGCAATATTGAGTCTATTTTTGCAATGGGTAGCGCGGGTAGTATTGCTTTTTCAAAAAAAAGTGACTTAGATTTTTGGTTATGCCATCGCAATGATTTAACAGTTAGGCAACTAAAATTATTAGAGAAAAAATCTACCGATATTGAAAAATGGGCTGAGTCACTTGGCATAGAAGCGCATTTTTTTTTGATGAATGCCGAAGAGTTTCGAGCGGGTCACTCAAGCATTGTATCCTCAGAAAGTAGTGGCAGTGCGCAACATCGTTTACTGCTAGATGAATTTTATCGTACCAGCATTTGGATCGCAGGAAAACACCCGATATGGTGGTTTATTCCACCCAAGGATGAAAAAAATTACCTCATTATAAAACAACATTTATTTGAAAATAATATTATTGACGATCATGAGTGCATAGATTTTGGTTCGCTGCCCAGTATTCCCATAGAAGAGTTTTTTGGTGCTGCCGTCTGGCAGGTTCTTAAGGGCGTAGACTCACCCTATAAGTCCATCCTAAAAATTAGTTTAATGGAAATTTATGCCACTGAATATCCAAATGCGCTTCCTTTATCCACTCGCTTGAAACAAAAAATCTATAGCGAAGGGGAAATTGACCTAAATACTTTGGACCCCTACATTATATTATTGAATACATTAGAGTCCTATTTTGATACGCAAAAAGACCCACTACGCAAAGAGTCCGTCAGGAGAAGCTTCTATTTCAAAATTGGCATACCCATGTCCAAAAAAAGCAACAAGGATAAGAAAGACTGGCGGCACACGTTAATAAAAGACCTCACACAGGAATGGGGCTGGGAAAATACGCAACTAGAACGTTTAGATGCTCGCTCCGATTGGAAAATTGACGATGTAACGCTTGAACGAAAATTACTACTCGACCATTTAACCAAGTCTTATTTATTCTTATCCAATTTTGCGAAAACTCACGATGCGCAATCAAAAATAAATACTCATGACTTAAATATACTCGGAAGAAAACTGTATGCCGTTTTCGAGACCAAACCTGGAAAAATAGAAATTATTAATCGAGGCATCAGTGACGACATCGCAGAAGACAGAATAACCATCATGCTGGCCCAAGGTGCCGACAAAAATGACCGCTGGATAATGTTCCGCGGCAAAGTTATTGGTTCAGAAATAAACCAACACAAGCCATTAAAAAAAACAACGGGGCTTATTGAATTGCTAGCCTGGGGGATATTCAACTCGGTCATTGATACGTCGACCAATAAATTACTTTATGCCCCAGGGTGCGAACTCAATCAGATCGAACTAAATACTATTATCGAAAAACTGCAACAGCTTATATCCATTCCCGATGCACTAACATCAAATACCGAAGCACTGCTTCATCCCGCCACAGCGGAATCAACATCATTATTCTTGAACGTGGGGAAAATACCAAAAATCACAGGGGCACACTTAGATAAAGACATTATTTCTGGCAACATTGATATTTTGCAGCCAGGATCTTGGGATGAAAGCCTTATGGTCAGTATTGAGTTTTCTTACATCAACAGTTGGAAAGAAGTCTTCTCATTGAGATACAATGGCATGCAGGGGATGTTTGACTTTCTCTGTCAGTTTCTAGGCCTTGCGTTCGATAAAAACGGAAAAATATTCAACAACATACCTCCTATTCCTAGCACCCACAGCTTTTCCACCAGTTACGGACATTCTCTCACTCGCAGAGTCAGTAGTTTAATGAACACATTATGCGAGCTATATTTACAACCGAACTCAAATACCGACACACTTTTTATTGTCGCAGCAGTTGGCAACTACATTGCGATTTATAAAAAAAGAACAAATAACTTCTCATATACAATTTTTCAAACATTTTCTCAGTTAGCGACTGCGCTTAGCGCCAAACGAAAGACCTATAAAACAGTATATTTTGAAAATACTGCAACGCGTAAAACACCTATTCCTATAATATACCGACTTAACCAAGAGGGCATCATTCAAATATTCTATGAAGCCAATGGAAGCAGAACTTCAATATACATTTTAGATGAATGCGGAACTTTATTCAGCCAAAATTTCAGAAATATAAAAACTCTTCCGATACTAGGTAGTTTTTATCAGTTTATAAAACACAGTATCATCGCAAATAAATATGCCGACCAAAAAGAACGTGACCAAGAGACATTTTTTTCAAAAAACGAACAATCATTTATTGAGTTTCATAGCCTTAAAAAAGGAGCGAAGGCATACACTGTCAAACAACAATCAATAGCGGACATCCGCTTTTCAACCCCGGCAATAGACATGACCTTAACCATGCTAAAAAATGAACAAAAAACGGAGTTCGAAATTCAAGTTGACAATATGCAATATAAATCTCTAGAAGTCGGCCCAAAACTATTCGAGCAGGTTGCTGAAAAACTAGAACATAAAAACAATCACTCCGGCGCTATTTTTCACCAGGCTACGATCATACCCATTCGTGAAAACGAAGCTCAAACTAAAACCCAAACAATAGAATTACTCGAGTATAAAAAACGCGTAGAAATGACCATCAACAAATTCCTCGTTCGCTAACAGAATATCCTGCTACTTTGTCGTCAGCGCAAGCCTACGCAACCATCTACCGATGTCTGACATTTGTTGAGGATGAACTGAGTGAGACATAGGGTAAGCCATCCATTCCACCGCATAGGCCAGAGCAATTAACTCATCTCTTGAACGTTCAGCATCGACTAACGGTATTATCGGGTCATCAACACCATGCATCATCAAAATAGGAACTTCACGATTGGCCTCACTTCTTTCCGCTGCAAGTGCATTACGATCCACTAAATACGTCGACAAGGCCAATACTCCACTGAGTCGACGAGGATAACGCAATCCTGCGAACAGAGAAATCACTCCCCCTTGCGAAAACCCGGCTAGAACCACCTTATCGACTTCAGTAAAAGCTTGTTCCAACGTGCCTTTTATCAACTGAGTAGATCGTCGAATTCCATCAATATCCGGTACAACAGCCAAGTCAGGATGGCGGATGTCATACCAGGCTCGCATTCTTAACCCATTATTAATCGTTACTGCCTGGTGAGGCGCATGTGGAAAAATAAATTTCACTCCTAACTCATCAGACAATCCTAACTGCGGAACTATTGGCACAAAATCATGCCCATCAGCACCTAAACCATGCAGCCAAATAACGATCATCTTAACAGGGGCACTTCCCGGCTTTATCTCCACACTGTCCATACCCAAAATCCTCAACTAATACTTGATTCACAAACCTACACCCTATCACTACCCCAGTACTCCATCAATACTCAGTAGATGGAGCACTCATCACTTTATCAGTGCTATTTCACGGGTGGCAGAATCTAAAAGCAACTGCTAAAATAACCGCCTATTAAAACTCAACAAACCAAGAAAACAAAGAACCCCCCTGTGAAACATAGGAAAATATTTTTTATATTGTTTGTCATTACATTGCTAATAAGTGCTTGTGGACGCAAAGGAGAGTTATATCTTCCGAATAAGGAACAAGAAACAGAGGCTGGATTAGCGATAGACACAACTAAAAAAACGCAGCATAAGACTTTAATTAATCACTAAGGGATGGACACGCAATAGCTACCCATCCTTAGAATCTAAGGATCATTAAAGTTCGAAACACCTTAACATTGGATACCTAAAGAAAAAACAATCACCATTAAAACAGACTCATTTAACGCATCACACCCCAGAGAAAAGACCTAGATGGATTATTTTGAATACAGAAACAATGAACTTTATGCCGAAGATGTTGCCGTGAAAGACATCGTGCAAGAAATCGGTTCGCCTTGTTACATATACTCTCGAGCAACCTTAGAACGCCATTGGCATGCGTTTAATAACTGCCTCAAAGGTCATGAGCATATGATTTGCTTTGCTGTTAAAGCAAACTCCAATATCGCCGTCCTCAATCTTTTTGCACGCTTAGGTTCTGGCTTTGACATTGTATCTAGTGGCGAATTGTTTCGTGTCCTCCAAGCCAATGGTAAAGCAAATAAAGTGGTTTTTTCCGGCGTCGGAAAATCCAAAACGGATATGCAGTACGCGCTGGAGCAAGGCATACATTGCTTTAATATTGAATCCTCCTCAGAACTTGATGCACTAAACGAAGTTGCCATTTCCTGCGGCAAACAAGCACCCATGGCCATACGCGTAAATCCAGATGTCGACGCCAAAACACACCCCTATATATCTACCGGTTTAAAAGACAACAAATTTGGGGTTGATATCAAACAAGGCATGGCCTTATATGAAAAAGCCAAACAATTACCCAATATCGCAATATTAGGCATCGCTTGCCACATCGGTTCGCAGCTGACAGAAATGAGTCCTTTTTTAGATGCTTTAGATCGTGTGCTGCTATTAATTGACGAGCTTGCTGTTAAGCAAATTCACATCCAGCATTTAGATCTTGGCGGAGGACTGGGTGTGCGCTATAAAGACGAAGAACCTCCTTTGCCCAGTGAATACGTGCAAGCGATACGACAGCGATTAGGCAAGCGAACCTTATCAATCCATTTAGAGCCAGGCAGGGCCATTGCAGCAAATGCGGGGATCCTTGTCACTAAGGTTGAATACTTAAAAAGTAACGCAGCAAAAAATTTTGCTATTGTAGATGCCGCGATGAATGATTTATTACGCCCCGCGCTCTATCAGTCTTGGCAAAATATCATTCCTGTTTCACCGAGCGCAGAAGGTCAAACAAAGATTTATGATATTGTAGGCCCGGTCTGTGAGACCGGAGATTTTTTAGGCAAAGAAAGGACGCTGACTCTAACGGAACACCAATTGCTCGCGGTAAAATCTGCCGGTGCCTATGGCTTTACCATGAGCTCAAATTACAACTCTCGTCCCCGTGCTCCTGAAGTAATCGTCGACGGCGAACAGTTCCATGTTGTTCGCAAACGTGAAACCTTAGAGGACTTAATTAATGGCGAACAAATTATCAACCCCTGATTTTTTCTATACCGAACCAAATAAAGAAAAAAGTGGACCTGTTGGCAACTTCGCGCCAAATTTTTGCAAAATCGAGATTGCTTTTTGTTGCTGATATTTGACCGCAAGATACATTGCATCTTCGTTTTGCCTATTCACAATATTTAACGCGGCACCATTCTCAAGCAATAATTGAAGGCTGGCTATTTTCCCTTGTTGAGCCGCAAGCATCAACGCAGTCCAACCTTGGTGATTTTTTAAGTCCGTCGCTGCACCACCCTGTAATAATTTTCTGACTACTCGAGTATTATTTTGCTCAACCGCATACATTAATGCCGTCCAACCTTGCCTCGTCTGTTGATTCACTCGCACTCCATTGCGAATAAGCAGGGATATTATTCTATAGCTATCGTTTTCCGCAGCGACCATCAAGGCGGATTTATTCGATTCGTTTAACTGATTAATATAGAGTTTTTTTTCTAAAAACAGACCTACCATTCGAATAAAACCCTGCTTTACCGCGATTGACAGCGGTGTATTCCCTCGATGATCAAGAACTGCATTCAACTCATGCGAAGACAACCCGGAAAGCAAAACCCTAACAACACTAATACGATTATTTTTCACGGCGACCAATAAAGCGGTATCTTGAGTTTGCCTATCCCGCAAGCTTGCATCTGCCTTGTATGCTAGCAGCGTTCTGACTATGCCTGAATAACCTTTACTTGCAGCAATATATAGAGCGGATCGGCCGATTAAATCAACTTCGTTAACCAGCGCTGAAGATTTTAATAATAGTGATACCACCTGCTTTTTTCCATTGGCACTTGCGATAATCAACGCTGTCCGACCAAAACTATCCTTTGCATTAATCGCCGACTCGTTAGATTCAAGCAAGTCATTAAGCGCAGCGACATCTCCTGCTCTCGCAGCGGCGATTAATGCCAGGTTATCGGCGGGTTTTTCACCATTATCCGTTCCATCTACTGGTTCAATTTCACTACTTACGCCTTCCAAAGCTTGGCCTGTTAACGCCAAACCTTCTAACATTAGCACGGCCTTGCTGCTCTTATTGTCCTTAGCGTTTAAATACCAGGATTTAGCAGCATTAATGTCTTTGTTAATACCTAGTCCATACTGCAGCATAAATGCAACATTGAATTGTGCGTGCTGATGACTTTGTTTGGCCGCACGCATGAACTCATTGAATGCCCGTTCTAAGTTTCGCGGCACCCCCTTCCCCGTTCGGTATAACGAAGCAATATGGAATATCGCCTCCACATCCCCTTTTTCTGCCAAAGGTTTCCAAAGGGCATAGGCTTGTGCGTAATCTCCTAGCCTAGCCGCTTCATGGGCTGGACTTGCTAAGCCAGTAATAGGACTAGCAAACACTAACCATAAGCAGAAATGAATTAGCCAACTAAGCGTACGCATACTGGCCCAGCTATCGAATGCTATATAGCAACTTTTAAAATGCATAAAATCTATTGGATGTCCTAATATATGGGTATATACCAAGGTAAATCAGCATAAATACATGACACGTGTTACATTATCGGTTAATAAGCTATTATATCCAGCGACGTGTACTGATTATTTAAGAGACAATAATACACCTATTGAAACCTATCCCTAATGAGATTACACGAATATCAAGCTAAAGCATTACTCCAAGAGTATGACATTCCCATACCACAAGGTGTTCTCGCCTCTAGTCCCGAACAAGCAAAGCAGGCTTATCAGAAACTCAACGCCTCAACATGCCTCATTAAGGCGCAAATTCATACCAGCGGTAGAGCAAAAGTCGGCGCAATTCACTTTGCAAAATCAGCGTCCGAGGCATACCAATTAAGCGCAGAACTGCTAGGGAAAAGAATTCAACGCCCAAAGGCTAAGCTTAAAGGAAAAATTG
The DNA here is from genome assembly GCA_027021445.1 of Gammaproteobacteria bacterium. Lineage (GTDB taxonomy): Bacteria > Pseudomonadota > Gammaproteobacteria > S012-40 > S012-40 > JALUUH01. Next base: position 13,855 of record JALUUH010000132.1, on the reverse strand, counting down.
TCTCGGATGTTTTAGTTGAAGCCTTAGTGCCTACCCACGAAGAACTTTATCTTGCGCTGCGGATTAATCGAAGCCAGGAGCGGCTTGCGTTTATTGGGGTACGTAATGATGGCTTAGACATCGAAGAAATTCGCAGCAAAATGAATGAAAAAATTCATGTGGTTCCCACTGATCTTATTATGGGTCTTCAACCCACTCATATCCGACATTTATTTGCTAAACTTGAACTCGATGACAAATTGTTTCCCGCATTTGTCCAACTGACTAAAAATTTATACCGACTTTTTCTCGAGAAAGATCTTTTGGTCATAGAAATTAACCCACTTGCAAGCACCGAAGATCAGCAACTCATCGCACTAGATGCCAAGATCATCATGGACGAAAACGCCTTGTTTCGACACCCTGGATTTAATGACTTGCACGATGACCGACAACGCGATGCAACAGAAAAATTAGTCAGCAAATACGGAATGCATTATGTGAGCCTAGACGGCGATATCGCCTGCTTAGTCAATGGTGCAGGACTAGCGATGGCCACCATGGATCTGATAAAACTGCACGGTGGAGAGCCTGCTAATTTCCTAGATGTAGGTTCAGATACCACACCCGAACTCATCGCAGACGCGCTTCGCCTGATTAATGACGACCATGATATAAAGGCCATTTTTGTCAACATTTTTGGCGGCATCCTAAGCTGTGTTGTGATTGCGGAAGGCATAAAACTCGCGGCCGCAAATCTCAATATTGAAATACCCATTATTGCTCGACTCCAAGGAAATCAAAGCGATGAGGCAAAACAAATTATTCGCGACAGCGAGTTACTAGTCATCCTCATTGATGAACTGAGCCTGGCATCACAAACTGTTGTCAATATTTCGCGTGGCGGTCGCTGATGGCAATCCTCGTCGATAAAACAACGCGGGTGATATGCCAGGGATTCACCGGTAAGCTCGCTACATTTCATTGCCAAGAGATGATCAACTACGGCACCCAATTAGTGGGCGGAGTCAGACCTGGAAAAGGTGGCGAAAGACATCTTGGAAGACCTGTTTTTGATTCTGTAAGGACAGCAATAGAAAAAACTAAGGCTACAGCCAGCATCGTTTGTGTACCTCCTTTATTAGCGGCAGATGCATTATTAGAAGCAGCTGAAGCTGGAATCAAGCTCATTATTTGTATTACTCGCGGCATTCCAGTGCAAGACATGTTGCAAGTAAAAGGTGCCATCGCCCATTACGGGGTCACACTCATTGGGCCTAATGCTCCCGGAATCATCTCACCGGATGCTTGCAAAATTGGCATAATGCCTGGTAATCTTTTTCGCAAAGGATCCATTGGCATTGTATCGCGCTCTGCCACCTTAATGTATGAAGCCGTGCAGCAAACCACCCAAGTTAAATTAGGCCAATCGAGCAGCATTGGTATCGGAGGGGATGCGCTTTATGGCATTAATTTTATTGAATGCTTGAAATTATTTGAGGCCGATAGAAAAACCAAAGGCATTATAATGATCGGCGAAATCGGCGGCTCAGCCGAAGAAGAAGCTGCAGAATTTATTCGCTTCAATATTCGCAAACCACTCGTAACTTATATAGCAGGTTTAACGGCTCCACCTGGAAAGCGTATGGGCCATGGCGGAGCCATCATATCTGCCGGGAAAGGCACCGCAAAAGCAAAAATCAAGGCATTACAATCATCGGGGGTATCGGTTGTGCGGTCACCCTCAGAAATCGGCGCCAAAATGTTAGAATTTTTTGAGGGATAGTGTGAATATTAAGCGTGAGAATAAAAAATTAAGCATTGCCATTGCCCAAATCAATTTAACAGTAGGGGATATAAACGGTAATATAGAAAAAATTAAGCAGGTTATTACAACTTGCAAAAAAAAACATGCAGATATTATTTTGTTTCCTGAACTAAGCTTAACCGGCTACCCACCAGAAGACCTACTTTGGCGACCCGGTTTACGAACTGCGGTAGAAAATGGCCTGCAAGAACTTAAACTATTTAGTCACGGCATTGCTTCAGTTATCGGGCATCCTGAATGGTCTGGAAAAAATGTATTTAACGCGGCATCGGTATTTTCCGATGGTGAAATTAGCGCAACGTATCGCAAACAAGAACTGCCCAACTATAGCGTATTTGATGAAAAAAGATACTTCAACCCAGGTAGTGAATCCTGTGTATTTAGTATTAACGACATCAAACTCGGCATTAGCTTGTGTGAAGATGCCTGGGTTCCCAAACCTATTAAACAAGCTTGCCAAGCTGGTGCTGAGCTTATTCTAAACCTCAATGCTTCCCCATTTCATTATGGAAAGATGGAAGCAAGAGAAAGCAAAATCGCCGAGCGTGCGCTCGAAAATCAGATTCCCATTATCTACAGCAACCTCGTTGGCGGCCAAGATGAACTCGTCTTTGATGGCGCCTCATTCATCACCAACGAAAAGGGCAAAACCATTTACCGGGAACCTGCGTTCATAGAAACCCAAAATATTATCGAACTTGAAATCAACAACAATAAACTTAGATTAAATAACCCAAGCCTAGCCCCTCACCCGCCTCTCGCTGAAGCTGTCTACCAAACACTGGTGCTCGGCGTTCGCGACTATGTCAGAAAAAGTGGATTTAACAGCGTTGTTTTAGGTTTATCCGGTGGAATTGATTCCGCATTAACAATGGCTATTGCCGTTGACGCTCTGGGTGCAAAAAATGTTCAATCCGTCATGATGCCATCAAGGTATACCACAAAAATGAGTGTCGATGACGCAGCAACACTCGCAGCAAATCTTAAGGTCGAGCATAGCTTAGTAAGTATAGAGCCTAGCTTTAATGCTTTTTTATCCAGTCTTTCTGACGAATTCTCAGGTTATGCAAGCAATGTCGCCGAAGAAAATATTCAAGCTCGTTGCCGCGGCATCATACTCATGGCCATTTCGAATAAAAAAGGAAAAATGGTACTCACCACCGGAAATAAGAGTGAAATGGCAGTAGGCTATTCCACCCTCTATGGCGACATGGCAGGCGGATTTGATGTACTGAAAGATGTGCCAAAATCCATGGTTTTTTTGCTTTCTCGATATTGTAACCGGAACCAAGAAATTATACCCACTCGAATTATCGAACGCCCTCCCTCGGCCGAACTCAGGGACAATCAAGTTGATCAGGATTCTTTACCGCCTTATCACATACTGGACGAAATCCTGGAACGCTATGTTGAAAAAGACCAATCAACCAGCGACATCATAGGACGCGGCTTTGATAAAGAGGTAGTTTTACGCGTTGTTAGCTTGCTAGATAGAAATGAATATAAACGCCGACAATCTCCTCCCGGCGTTAGAATAACCGCACGCGCGTTCGGCAAAGATCGCCGCTACCCCATGGTATCCGGTTACACGGAAAGGGAATTCCCGGTAGAATAGCGTCTGAGGTCGACGAGAAAATATACTAAGTCGGATATTTTATGAGGTATCCCGTCTAAACCAAAGAGGAAATGCTGTGAAAAAAATTGAGGCTATTATCAAACCGTTCAAACTTGATGACGTGCGCGAGACATTGTCAGAAATCGGCATAACCGGTATGACAGCAACCGAAGTCCGTGGGTTTGGACGCCAAAAAGGGCACACTGAGCTTTATCGGGGCGCTGAATATGTTGTTGATTTTTTACCCAAAATAAAGATTGAAGTCGTCATTAATAATGAGCAAGTTGACACCGCAGTCGAAGCAATAGTAAGCGCAGCAAGAACCGGAAAAATTGGTGATGGAAAAATATTCGTCACTTCGGTCGACCGAATCGTGCGAATTAGAACGGGAGAAGAAGACACCGACGCGATTTAAGTGCAAAATAAGCCGGCTTCCACCTGGTGAGGATTAATATCAACACGAGCAGCCGCCATGGTTCGTAAAACCTGGTTGTCCATTCTTCCCGCCAACGTAAGTAAGCCAGCGAGCAAAATATAGGCTTTGATACTCCGTAAACACGCCTAGTCACCCGTCGGACTTAAGCCTAACAATACTCCACCATTGAATCTAAATGTCTTCTCGGCGTAGGCTCAGGTAACTCAGCAGCATAGCCCACGCTTAGTATGGCAACGGGTTCTAAATTTTTTTCCAGACTCAATGTTTCTGCAATCTTTGCGGAATTGAAATACCCAATCCAGGTGGAGCCTAGCCCTGCAGCGACGACGGCAAGCTGGGCATAGGCAGCAGCAATAGTGGTATCTTGCACGGTATAGAGGTCTTTACCACGTTCACCAAACTCTAATTCAGAGCGTGAAGCATCGGTGCAAAATACTAAGCAAATAGGCGCTTCACCAATAAAGGTTTGATTATTTGCAAGTCCACATAACTCACTGCGCTTGCTTTCTGACTCAACCACAATAATTTTATATGCTTGCAAATCCCCCGCTGATGGCGCAGCACATGCTGCTTCTAAAATCGCATGTAGCTTTTCTTTTTCCACCGGCATATCGGATTGAAATTTACGCACGGAATGTCGATTACGAATCGTTGCAAACAAGTCTTGCATAGGTCACCTATATTCAGATTATTTGTTGCATTGAACCAAAAATTATAATTCAGCCAATACTTCATGGGTTGGAAAATTCAACTCCAGAACTGCTTTGGAATCCATCGCTAAATCATTTAAACCCAGTTTGCGATAAGCTAGCACCATAATCACCAAGGCCTCTGGCACCGACGGCGTTAGCTGAAATGACTCGATAATTTTCTTCCCTCTGTTTGCTGCAGCGACATATGCACCAATATTGAGATAATATCGAGCGATATATAACTCGTAGCGTGCAAGATTATTACGCAAATAAATCATCCGCTCGCGGGAATCTTCCACATAACGGCTGGCAGGAAAACGCGTGACTAACTCATTAAAATATTGAAAGGACTGACGAACCGTTAACGGATCTCGCTGCGCCGGGTCTTGTGAAGCAAGCTTATCAAAAACACTGTGGCCTTGATTAAAACGAATTAAACCTTTTAAATAATAGGCATAATCGACATTGTCATGCCGCGGATAGAGCTTGATAAACCGGTTCGCTGCCGCTACCGCTGATTCTGGCTCGTCATACTTAAAATAGGCGTAGGCAATATCCAACTGGGCTTGTTGCGCATAATCACCAAAAGGAAAGCGCGCTTCCAAGGTTTCAAGACGCTGTATCGCTGTCTCGTAATCTCCCTTATCTAAGGCCGACTTTGCTTCCCTATAGATATTAGCCGCTGTTTTATCGAGGTCTTCATCCGCTAACGAGTCTTCGCCCGTAGTCGCGCAGCCCATCAATAAAACCAGGTTAATAAACAGCACAACGAAGGCAAAAAATCGTAAACGCATAATTCCATCCAAATAGTTAATAGTTACCAGCTCGGTAGACTTAGGAATGGGCACGCACCAAATCCACCAGGTCTCGCCATTTTAGCCTAATCCACACAAATGCTCGAGTTTTGCTTTTGGGGCTATTCATGCACATACCTTCCACCCATTTAATATGCGACAGTACACCCTCGGTTTGATTATACTATTCGCCCCTTTCCATTGATTAATGATGAGCCTGTAGTAAACCGATGTCAGATGATTCCTATTCCACCCAATTAAGTGTTGCACACCTCGGCCAGCGGTTAGACCAAGTATTGGCTAAATTATTACCTGATTACTCCCGAAGTCGACTCCAACAATGGATTAAAGAGGGCTTTGTTCGAGTTGACAACGAAATACCCAAAATCAAATACAAGATAAAGGGGAATGAACAACTTGAAGTTGATCTTGCCAAAGCCATTGATAGCATTCAAGAAGCTCCGCTTATCGCGCAGGCAATACCTTTGAATATCGTATTTGAAGACGACGATATAATCATCGTCAATAAACCTGCGGGCTTGGTGGTTCACCCCGGTGCCGGCAACCCCGACAATACGATGTTAAACGCATTACTCAATCACGATGCAGCACTCAGCAAAATCCCTAGAGCGGGAGTTATTCACCGGCTAGACAAAGAAACCACCGGCCTACTCGTGGTTGCACGCAATCTTAAGGCGCACACTCATCTGGTCGAGGAGTTGCAAAATCGAGCATTTGAGCGAGAATATCGCGCCATCGTCGTCGGTACAATGTCCGGCGGTGGCAAAATTAATCAGCCCCTAGGACGCCATCCAACACAGCGCACAAAAATGGCCGTCGTGAAGAATGGCCGTCCATCGGTAACACATTACCGGATTTTATCTCGCTATCCAGCACATACTGAATTAAAAGTGATATTGGAAACCGGAAGAACGCATCAAATTCGAGTACACATGGCACATATAAAACACCCTCTGGTGGGAGACCCTACTTATGGAGGAAGGCTACGAATCCCCTCTGGTTGCAGCGCAGCACTGATGACCACATTACGCAAATTTGGCCGACAAGCTTTGCACGCGGAAAAACTCGGCTTTATTCACCCTAGCTCTGGCAAATCCGTATGCTGGGAAGCGCCATTACCAACCGATCTGCAAAACCTGGCAAAACAATTGGCGGATAAATAACCATGAGTTCCGCATTTATCACACCAAATTGGCCCGCACCCAATCACATAAAAGCTTTTTCAACCACTCGCGATTTAGATGCATTAGGATCTAGCACTGAAAAATATAAATCATTTAACCTGGCCCAACATGTTGGAGATCAAACCGAACATGTGGAACAAAATCGTGAATTGCTGGCTAAGCGGTTGCTGTTGCCTACTACCCCGATATGGCTAAATCAAGTACACGGCACCCAACTCATTGCGTTAAATAACATCCAAAAGCCTGGAACTATACCAGAAGCCGATGGCAGTTATACCCCAAACTCAAACCAAATATGCGTCGTTATGAGCGCCGACTGCTTACCGATATTATTGACCGATACGCAAGGTTCTCAAGTCGCGGCTTTACACGCGGGCTGGCGAAGCCTCGCTGCCGGTATTATCGAGGTTCTACTGGCAAAATGGCCTACTCCGCAGGATAGAGTTATGGCTTGGCTAGGACCGGCCATTGGCGCTAACTCTTTTGAGGTTGGCAATGAGGTCTATCAAGCCTTTGCTCATCAGGACAACGCAGCGACATCAGCATTCAAACCTATCGGCCATAAAAAATGGTTAGCCGATTTGTACTTATTAGCAACACAACGTTTGAAAAACAGTGGCATCAGCCACATATACGGCGGGGAATATTGCACGTTTAGAGATCGCTCTCGATTTTTTTCATACCGCAGGGATGGACAAACAGGGAGAATGGCTAGCCTAATTTGGAAAAGCACGCGTTAACCTGAAACCCTATACCGTCTTGTTTTAAAACACTATTCCTTACACCAGTAGCAACTGACAAAGAAACTATACTAAAGGTAAAAATTTGACCGTCCTTCTGTGGATCATTCTATTTTGTTTTATAGGTGGCATTTTAAGCGTCATCGCAGCTTCTGTTTTTCTCACACTGCGTGAAAACACACGCCAAATGGTATTACCTCATTTGGTCAGCTATGCAATCGGTGCCTTGCTTGGGGCCGCCTTTCTAGGTTTACTACCGCATGCAATCAACAACCCCAGCGTTACCGACACACATGACATCACCTTAACCGTACTTATTGGAATACTCACATTCTTCATACTTGAAAAATTTGTTTTGTGGCGACATTGTCACTCTTTAGAATGCGAAGCCCATGGCCCAGAAAGTCACAGTCACGCGCCGCCAAATGAACAATCACAGCTACCTGAAGAACACAATAAATCGGCAGGGACATTAGTCTTATTTGGCGATGCCGTTCATAACTTTGTTGACGGCGTGCTGATTGCCGCCGCCTTTCTAACCGATATACACCTCGGAATTGTCACCGCCGTCGCGGTGGCCGCACATGAAATTCCACAAGAAGTCGCCGATTTTGCTATTTTATTACAAAGTGGGTTTAGCCGTGCCAAGGCTCTACTTTTTAACATTTTATCAAGTCTTACTACCGTAGTAGGCGGAGTACTCGCCTACTTCAGCTTAAAAGAAATAGAATCTCTACTGCCATTCTTTCTAGCCATTGCAGCCGCAAGTTTTATCTATGTAGCCGTTGCCGACTTAATCCCAAGTCTGCATAAAAAAACAGAATTCAAAGACTCTATACAACAAATAGTACTTATTTCCTTAGGCGTAGTAACCATCCTGTCTACCCATTCACTCTTACACTAACCAATAAGCTCGTGCCATCATTCAATAATAGCTTTTTCAAAGGCATCTTAAGGCATTACCGCTGCGATCATCACGCATGCTCTCGCATACCTCTAAAGCTAATATTAGGGGCTTTGTTTATTAACTCAGGTTCGAGCAATTCAGATGCCCCGATGACAATTAACTGAGGAACGTGTTTTGCGAGAGCTAGTAAGGTTTTAACCATGGCGAGCAAAGTTAAGCCATCTTCTATCTTGCATTTGCCAATATCTATTTGCAACGGATCTTGTGAAGATATCGGCTGACTGGAAAGAAGGTCAATAAAACCCATAATGTGCTCACTCGCCAATTTGCCACTAATGATATACGAATTATCTGCCACTTTTGTTATCGCAATGCCTTCGGCCACGCCTTGCTCCTCAATATGATGCTTATATAGACACTATCCTATATTCTGCAATTGATCACTAGCAAAATTCACAGGCTATTAAAAACCAGGCCCAAAGCGCTGAAGTTTTGCTAACATCCCCGAATATCCACTGAATTAACGAATAAACTCAAAATATTCCACTGCGCAAGTGTTCCATAAGATGCAGTTTTGTGAACAGTATGGTAAATTTGCCAACCTAAGATTCATTCGGGATCAGCTGCTCGATGACTTTAACTAATGAGGATTTTGTGTGGAATTTTTAACTGACTATGGCTTATTTTTAGCAAAAACAATCACCATTATTGGTGGATCGATCGCCGTTATTATTACTATATTTGCTCTTGCATCGCGCTCTAAAGAAGAAAAAAACGAGCATATCGAGATCAAAAAACTAAATGACAAATACGCAGAAATTGAACAACAATTAAAAGCTTTCATGGCGACAAAATCGGAGGCTAAGCAATTAGAAAAAGAGCATAAAGCCAAATTAAAAGCAGATAAAAAAAACGTAGAGTCTTCCGAACGACAACGAATATTTGTATTAAACTTTCATGGTGACATGAGAGCTGGCGCGGTAAGTTGTTTACGTGAAGAAATAACCGCCATACTCACGATAGCGCGTAAAAACGACGAAGTTTTTCTTCGTTTAGATAGTGCGGGGGGGCTAGTCCATGCTTATGGTTTAGCAGCCTCTCAGTTACAACGTATTAAAGACAACGCTATACATCTAACAATATCTGTTGATAAAGTCGCCGCAAGCGGAGGTTATTTAATGGCCTGCTTAGCGAATAAAATTATTGCTGCCCCATTCGCTGTTCTTGGCTCCATTGGTGTCGTTGCTCAAATACCCAATTTTAATCGTTTAATGAAAAAACATGACATAGACTACGAACTAATTACCGCTGGGCAATATAAACGCACTTTAACAAGCTTGGGTGAAAACACGGATGCAGCTCGTAGCAAGTTCAAAGAAGATATAGAAGACACCCATCTTTTATTTAAAGAATTTGTCAAAGAACACCGACCTGTCGTAGATATTGACCAAGTTTCAACAGGAGAACACTGGTTTGGCACCCGTGCACAGGACATAAAGCTGGTTGATGAGTTAAAAACAAGTGATGACTATCTACTGAAAAAAAGTGCTTATAATGATTTATATGAAATCACCTACACCGAAAAGAAAAAGTTCGGAAGTAAACTTGCGCTATTTTTTAGCTCAATAGTCGACAAGGTACTGGTCTCGGTAAAAACGAAGTACCATGAAAATCAATTGCCTTAGTTAAAATACCGCAACGATTCGCAACAATACGAAATTCAGGATCATTCAAACCAATAAAAAAAGCCTAACCCATAGGCTTGTCCTAATTCAAAGCCCGGCAAGAAAGAAAGACCGGGCGCATAATTAAAGAAAATATCATAGGGTGCTTTTTCAAACGTATAAGACAAGCCAATGGGCGCTCGCAGCGTAAACACCATATCTATTTCAAAGTTAGCTGAAAAACCCATGCCATAAAATAATGTCAGTTTACCTTTTTCTAGCGGAAACAAACCTTGCTTATGGCTTAGATAATCGGTTTTTACAATAACTGCCCCACCGTTTGAATCCCATCCCAAGGTTGCATGAATCGCTTTCTTTTTATTCAGCCATCCTTTATAACTAACACCTGTTAAATTCCCTAGCTCAAACCCAACACCATGTGTTGTTTTAGCCGCTATCCCTGAAATTGAATAGAACACCATACCAATAAGCAATAGCATCCCATACAAAATCTTATTTGGCGTAGATTTAACTATATTCACCTTATACCTTTCCCCATCTGACTCAATCACCCTAAAGTTAAAACCTCAACGCTTTCAAGCAAACACATATCTCCCGCAACTCGCCATCGAATAATTAAATCATATAAGGTGATGACATAATATTTATCATCCTTTTTGGCCTGTTTATGCAGTCTATAGTAAGTTTTGAATACTGCGAAAAGACCGAATCCAAGGTTTAAGTTTTGCGAGTTTTTTTGGCAAGCTCTTAGAACCATCTACCGCTAAATTTTTATTTCTATATTCACCAATAATAACCGGGAAAAATAGCTTGTCACCCTTTTTAAAACTAAAATAATGAACCTCTGCTGCAAGATCCATCTTATCGATAAATTTCTGCGCATCCTGCGCTGATGCAAAACTAATTATTTGAATTGTGTAATGTTTAGGGTTTTGGGCGTTTATCCATGCTTCACCACTACCGCCTGACTTATTACTGATTTTATTTTTTGAAGACTTCTCGGTCTTTGTTATAGCTTCATTGTCTTCATTGGAACTTGCGAAATTCTGAGACTGAAGAATAGTAGGCGACTGAATCGTATTTTTTTCACTTGGCGTTAACTCCTCATCATTCTCATTGACTGAAAAATTATCACTCTCTATTTTTTTCTCTGTTTCAATCTCCGGAATAGCCAATGATTTTGTGACGGTATCACCTGCAGCTCCAGGCGCCAGAGTTTGCTCAAGCAAGTCATCTACAGCAACCCCATCATCATCACCTGTATTAAACAAATATACAGATAATACGACAGATATCCCCAAGGCGAGTGCAATCAACTTCAAGACGCTTTGTTGGCCTGAAGGTTTTCCAAATGGAATATTAAGCTTGTCTGGCTTCATTAAACTTTCCTTTAATATCGTACTTGCCAATACATTAATATGCCCCGGCTGTCCCTTTGATTGCTTGTGAATTTTATGAATTAAATCTTGAGTAAAGGGATTAACATCAGGAATATCAGACAAACTAAGTCGTGACGCGATATATTCTGCCGTTTGCAATTCCGTAAAAGCAGGCAATGGCAGTTCCGTAATTCCTGGCTCATCAGAATCATTTATCTGCTGCAACAAACTAGGAATCTCTCGTCCCGCCAAAATAATTCTTAAATCAACTTGAAAAATATTCGTGGATAAGTGCAGCAATGTATCCAGCAGCTCTGCACTTAATTTATCCGCATCATCGATAATTAATACAGGAGTATGCCCTTTCTGCTTGCTTAAACTTAATTGTTCGATAAACGTTTGGTTAACAGAAGAATGCGGTAATCCGGGGAGTTTAAAATCCTGACTTAACTTGCGCATTAGTGACACCGTAGTCGTCACTTCAGCGGCGGAGGTTACACAAAGAATCCATTCATCACCGGCTAAATTAACAAACTGTTGCAGCAAAGCGGTTTTTCCAGATTCCAATTCACCCACAATAAACAAAATTGTATTGGTAAACTCAGTTAAATGCACAAGTTGCAATAAAAACTCGTGCCGTTTATTATCTTCATAATAATTACCAAATGATTCTGCAGCAGCAAACGGATCAGCCAACTTAGAAGTATTTGCTATCGATTCATTCATGCGAATTTACCGGCCTAGTTTCACCTTGAATAAATACCACACGATAGCCTCTTTTAAGTTGTGTTTCACGCGTAACTAACATCGCGTCTTCGGCCTCAGCTAAATGGTTGAAATGATCTTGTTTTACTCGGCCAGATGAGCCTTGATGTCCCCATTCCCGAACAACAAGCCAGCCTCCAAGTAAATCAGGTTGCAGATGAATTTGATAAAACTTTGGCAATTTACCAGGTTCTATCTGCGCAGACTGCATGTATATTCTCATTATAACTACTTCAACACTAAGTTAAGGTTCTTGGATCAAACAAACGATTATACTCTGTAATTGCATAACGATCCGTCATTCCGGCAATATAATCAGCTACAATTCTAGCCTTTCCATCGACCCCATGTTTTTGTTCCATTGCGAGTGCTCTGCTAAGATACTCGCTAGGCATAAGCTTTAAATCATCGATAAAAGCATTAAACAAACCGCAGACAACCTGGCTTGCCTTTTTAGTCATCCGATACACACGATAATGTTGATAAAGATTGCCGCGCAAAAACCGCTTGAGTTCTAAATTTGCTTGTTGAACATCCGGGCTAAAACTAATCAAGGGTTTCGAACGCACTCTTACATCATCAAGATTAAGCGGCTTGGCATCTTGCAAATTTGTTAAACTGGTTTGAATTAAATCACTCACCAGAAGATTAATCATTCTTCTAACAATTTCGTGAATTGAACGACGCTCGCTGATGCCGGGATAGAGATGACGAACCTCATCATATTGCTCGCGAAATAAACTGACATCTTTCAGCTGCTCCAAAGTAATGAGTTGTGCGCGTAGGCCATCATCTACATCATGATTATTATAGGCGATCTCATCAGCAAGATTAGATACCTGAGCCTCTAAAGTAGGCTGTTGTTTTTTTAAGAAACGCTGAGCGATGTCACCAAGCTCTTTAGCCTTGCCCGGTGAGCAATGTTTCAATATACCTTCTCGTGTTTCAAATGTTAAATTCAAACCTTCAAATTCCGCATACTTTTCTTCTAGATGATCAACTACCCGCAACGACTGCAAATTATGTTCAAAACCACCATATTCCTTCATGCAATCATTCAGCGCCTCTTGACCCGCATGACCAAACGGCGTGTGCCCTAAATCATGCGCTAAAGCAATAGCTTCGCTTAAATCTTCGTTAAGCTCCAACGCCCGCGCAATAGCCCGAGCAATCTGCGCAACCTCAATTGAATGCGTCAGACGCGTACGAAACAAGTCACCTTCGTGATTGACAAAAACTTGTGTTTTATATTCCAAACGCCGAAATGCCGTAGAATGTACAATTCTATCCCGATCCCGTTGAAACTCACTACGATATCGCGGACGACTTTCTGCAAATCGCCGTCCTTGGGTATTTTCGGCATGCGCTGCGTAAGGGGCTAGTGTTTGCATAAATTTTCTGCGCTTAGGCTCATCTATTCCGTACTCATTTCTTAAGAGGGGGCATGCAAGTGTTGATTTAGAATATTTATTAATACTTCATTTGCATAATCATCGCACAAAAATGCCTGGCCCATTTTTTTCAACAATACAAGTCGGGTTATACCAGCAATGGATTTTTTGTCTTTTGCCATTAACGCTAAAAATTCAGCGACATCCATTTCCTCTGGCGCGCGAATGGGTAATCCAGCATTTTCTAACAATTGCTGTATTTCATTCACATTTTTGGATTCAATAAAACCTAATTTACACGACATTTGCGCAGCCATGAGCATACCCACAGCAACTGCTTCGCCGTGTAGCCAACGGCCATAACCCATACCTGTTTCGATCGCATGAGCAAAAGTATGTCCATAGTTCAATAATGCACGCTGGCCACTTTCTTTTTCAT
>JALUUH010000131.1 GCA_027021445.1 Gammaproteobacteria bacterium | reverse complement strand
AGCTCATGCAATTGTACGGCATTGTCCTTTCCGATGGAATAGGCGCTGCCGAGCTCATGCAATTGTACGGCGTTGTCCTTTCCGATGGAATAGGCGCTGCCGAGCTCATGCAATTGTACGGCATTGTCTTTTCCGATGGAATAGGCGCTGCCGAGCTCATGCAATTGTACGGCATTGTCTTTTCCGATGGAATAGGCGCTGCCGAGCTCATGCAATTGTACGGCATTGTCTTTTCCGATGGAATAGGCGCTGCCGAGCTCATGCAATTGCACGGCATTGTCTTTTCCGATGGAATAGGCGCTGCCGAGCTCATGCAATTGTACGGCATTGTCTTTTCCAATGGAATAAGCGCTGCCAAGTTCGTGCAATTGAGCTGAAGAACGATGCTGTAGTGCTTGAGCATCGAGTGTCTGAGTAGTTGACTCTGTCAGCTTCTCAGGACGCTCAACGGTTTGGGGCGAGGCCGATGCTTTTTCAGGGGCACGGTAACGTACCGCTTGTTCTGCATTAATTGGAGCTTGAGCCGAGGCCGCAATTACCCAAGCCATGAGAACAAGTGCCCAAAAAGCAAGCCTTGCCATTTGGCACCTCCTTTGTTTGGTTAAGGTTGCCATCATTTATGCTAACCGCTCTTCAAAAGAAGAACGGATATAGCCCCAATTGTAGTGCCGTTAGTTAGATTAATTCTTGCAGTTCATGTGGGAAGTCAGAAGTGTCAATTACAAAATTGAACTAAAGTGAGACAATAAAGTGACAGTGTTTAAAGTTGAATCACAAAATTGGCATTAATGCCCTGTATTGCGATTTCATTAATGAAATTGCAAAAGATATGCCACAAAATAACAAGATAGTTAATTACAAAAATGGCACTGCCTGGTGTTATGATAGGCTGAAGCAACCTGAAAAATTACAAAGAACGTGTTGCAAAGGAGTTGATTCGTGCTGCGAATGCGCTTGTGTTGCAACGAACTATTGTTTTTCGGTTTCTTCTCCGGTAAAGAAGTAACGAAAATGAAATATGGGGTTAAAAGTGATTAAGAAAGGGAAAAGTTCTAACACTAATACAGGCTCAGTGTTATCCGCCAAACAGACAAACAATTATGTTGTCTAAACACTGTTGTGGTACGACATTTCGTTGTGTCGGTTCTTGGAATAACCCGAGTCCTGCCTCCAGAGTTAGTTGTTCGGTCAAGCAGTTCAATAGGAGGGAGGACAATGTGTAGGCTATTACACTTTTGGTGAAGTCTGAAGTAGCTTTCAGTCTTTCCAAAATATAGACATAAAAAATTCAGATGCAAGCAATATTTTCAATTTTAATCAAAATTATGCGATTTTTCGGTAAATCTTGCGTATTGGACAGCAATATACTCGTATGACTTGCGCAAATAGTGTAAAAATTAACGAACTGCAGGAAATATAAAAATCCAAGTAATACATCACTTATAGGTGGAAGAGCTCAGGAGACAGTCGAAAAAGTACTCGAAGGCTTTGAAAGGCGAACATCAATGCAAAGATACAAATTTTCCTTCGACTGTAGTTCTCTCCTCCTTTTTAAGGAGGAGAGACAGAGAGGAGGTAAGTACTTGTTCTGGTATATATTATAAACCCTCTCTCTGTCTCTCTCCCTTGGCAAGGGAGAGAGAACTG
>JALUUH010000130.1 GCA_027021445.1 Gammaproteobacteria bacterium | reverse complement strand
AAAGTACTTATCTTTTTTACAAACTAACACTCGAAAAAGTGCTTGTCAATCTCCACAAATTTAGTAGAACAATTATTTAGCAAGAGTTAGTACTTTAGTGCTAGTACTAAAGTACTAAAGTACTAAAGTACTAACATCTATTGAAAAACAAAACCTATGAAGAGATCGTTTTAGAATTTTTCTGTATTTCGACATCAGATATACGAAGCTCTACATTATTAGCTTTTCTTTTTAGTCAAAAATTCGGGGATCACTTTAAGTACAAAAATGGTATTAGTACGAATGTATCGCCAAGCAAGGCGGCGCGGTTCTCTAATACCACGATACAACCATTCCAAACCTATTTTCTGTAACCAAAGTGGTGCTCGGCGTTGAGTCCCCGCGATAAACTCGAAAGCCGCACCCACTCCTATCATCACAGCATTCACATGGCCTTTTTGATTTAACATCCATATTTCTTGTTTTGGACAGCCAAGACCGACAAAAACTAGTTGCGCTTCATTGTGCTTAATATCTTCACGGATATTTTCAAGTTCATGGGAAGACATCTCTCTAAAAGGCGGAGCATGTGAACCCACGACGGCTAATTGAGGAAACAGCTGACGTAAATTATAAACAAGCCGAACAAGCACTGCATCCGTGCTGCCTAAAAAATAAATGGGGATATGTGCTTGCTCCGCCACTGCACACAAAGCTAGAGTGATATCCGGGCCAGATACACGTTGTTGACCCGCAAAACCTTGAAAGCCCAGTAATTTTGCAATGGGAAAACCATCAGATAAATTCAAATCTGATTCTTCTAGTACCTTAGCATGCCCAGTGCTTTCTAAACTTGTCACCACTGAATGCACATTTACAGCACACACATAACGTGACTCGTAATTATTGCCCCAGGCTATAATTTTTTCCGTCGCGGCTTCTAAACTAATCGCATCAATTCTCACATCAAATACGCGTCCAGATTGTTTTCTACTTTCTTGTTCCAGCATGCTCGATAGCTTCGTTGTAGATATTCATTAGCTGCTCATAATTCTGATCAGGTGTATATTTTTCCTCATAGAGTCTTCTTGCATTCTCGCCCATTTCCAACATCTCTTTCTGATGCGTATTAGCCCAAGTAAGTTTTTCTGCTAAGTCATCCGAATCTCCGGGGTTAAATAATAAGCCTGTGACTCCATCCTCAACCAACTCACTTAACGAACCCAAATCACTCGCAATAACAGGCAAACTATTAGCAAACGCCTCCACCACCACCCTACCAAAGCTTTCATAACAAATACTAGGCACTACGAGAAAAAGATGCTTTTGCATTTCGGCATATACATCTTCTTGATCCTTAATCCCGACATGATTTATCGAATTACATTGCAGTATTTGACTATGAAAATCCCCATCTCCGATAAGAGTAATCGACAAGCCATCCCGTTTATGACAAGCCTCAATGAGCACCCCTACCCCCTTTTCGTGGGATAGCCGACCAACAAATAAACCACCATATCGAATTTGTGCATCATTAGTCTTATCGACATCAACAAAATTAGGCTTAATACAAAGCTTGCTCTCATCAAACCCCGCTTCCACAAATTTTGCCTTACTAAATTCACTAAGCACAATAAACCGGTCAACATATTTTTCGTAAGTTTTAAGAGCGCGATGAACAGCAATTACACTCGTTGCAGTGAAAGATGCCGATCTAGAGTTTCGGTAACAAGCATGAACAACCGAACGCCACGGAATTTTATTTAGACAATCCTCACACGGTAAGCCACCTCTTAAAAATAATGCGTTCGCACACAAAAGCCTAAAATTATGTAATGTTTGAACAACAGGAACATGATATGACTTAATAGAATTATATATAGATGGGGATATTAATGGGAAAGTATTGTGAATATGAATAATATCGGGTTTAAACTTCTCTATTATACAAACCAATTCATTGGAGGATCTACTTGACCATATTGATTCGAAAAATAAACTTGCCCTATATTTAACTATTCCACAATTATCTTTCTCAAAATGAAACGCACTTTGTCCTCCTGTTTTTAGTAGCCTGCTTTCAGACTTAACAACCTTGTCTTCTCCACCGATCTTCTTATACCTATTATGTACAATCAAAACTTTCATAAAAAATCACTATTTCGTGAATTAGTTATTCAACAATATTTTATTTTTTGACATTTCAAGTGCTAAAAACCATCCTGAAATAAAATAAAATGGCACGGCAAAAAAAGGAAACTCGTAAACTGGTTGAACCAATGCATTTAACATAGAAAAGATTATAAATAATAGCAACGTCAAATAAACGATATGTTCCTCTCTACTACATCTATAAATATCATCGAAAACAACCTTATAAATACTTACCACAATCCCATAACAAATAAATAACCATGATATAAAACCAACCAAACCCAATCTAACTAGCATTGTAATATAGCTATTGTGTGGCTCCCTAACTAGAACTACCCCGCTTTCCCCTAATACAGTAAAATTGGTCAATGCAGTACCATACCCAACCCCAAGAACCATATTTTTAACACTATCGCTCCATAATTCAATCGCATCACTCCACCAATCAAGTCGCTGTAAAACACCACCTGCTTGTGATTCTAATCCAGAAGAACCTCCTATACTTTCTAATTGATCAATAACAATACTTATCCCGAGTTTATCTACTCGTCCATCCACCTCGACTTCCATGAGACTTATTGCAAATAAAATAAACATCGAAAACCCGATTAGAATCAAAAGTAAGACTGCTTCTCTTCTATAAGAATTAAAAAAAAGAAATCCTACACTGAGCATGATGAACAAATAAGAAGCCCTTGATTGGTGAAAAACGAGATTTATTGATGTCAATGCTAAAAACATCAAACCATACCAATATTG
The DNA here is from genome assembly GCA_027021445.1 of Gammaproteobacteria bacterium. Lineage (GTDB taxonomy): Bacteria > Pseudomonadota > Gammaproteobacteria > S012-40 > S012-40 > JALUUH01. Next base: position 101,180 of record JALUUH010000130.1, on the reverse strand, counting down.
CACTAAATTATTAGTTATAAGAAAAATTATAAAAATTATAGATACAGGAACTAACACAGAGGCGGTTGCAAAATAGCCTAGAATTGATACATTTTGTTGAACCCCATACACTTGCGGCGAATACTCTCGAAATTCATTTGAAAATGGAAAAAGTAAAAAATATAATGTCAGGCATGCAAAAAAAGCTACAAATAAAGGAAGTATTTTTATTTCATTTTTTACTCTCTGAGTACTAACAAAAATAGCGAATCCAGCAAACAAAGACATCATATCAATTTGAGGAAGAGCATCGCGCACTGCTATGAGGCCATAATCTAGATAATCAATAGGAAGATGATAGATCATGACTAAGTAGTGAGTTGCAATTGCAAAAATCATCATTTTTTTTAACAGGATTTTTTTAATAAACTTAATATATATTATGACAATAAATAAAATAAAAGCTTCTAAAAATGGGATTCGAATATTTCCTATTGGAAATGTAATATTCACAAATCCATAATTAAAAATTAAAGCTAAGAATATAACAAAAAATGAAATCAGGCTTAAACGTGGGAAATTGAAGTAATGTTTATTTACTAAATAAACATAAACACCCGTTATAGATAATATTATAAAAGATATATAAAGGACTTTCTCAACATAGAAAACAGAGCAAATACCTACAAGCATTGCCAATGAAGAGGCTAAAACATATTGTATTTTTTTATTCATCTAATAATTTATAGTAATCAATCAATATTTTATTAGCGAGAACTTCCCATCTAAATTCTTCTTTTACAATATCAACATCAACAGCCTTTCTATCACGACATGATTCTTTCATTAAATATGCCACCGCTTTTAGTAACGGCGTATCAATAGTCTTGTCAATTATGTAACCGTTAAATTTCTTTGCTAAACTCTCTGGGCCACCGCCATCTAGACAAATCGACGGAACATCAGCTACAGCTGCCTCCAACACAACATTTCCAAAAGCTTCATGAAAGGCTAAATGAACCAATACATCTGACTCTCTCAATATTGCATATACCTCATCTAGGGAATCAACTCCCTCGATTAGTCTAATCTGACTTCTCTTTTTACTTCCATCAATAATTTTCTTAATTCGTGCAATGCCTTTTCCTTTTGACAAAACAATATAGTTAGCATCTCCTATATCCGCCAGTTCAAATGCTCTTAACCCATATTCAATTCCCTTCCATGGTATTGGTCGAGCAATTGATACAAAGGTGAACGGTGCAGCTCTTTTAGATTTCGGTAGAGATAGAGTTTCTATTTGATCTTGCGATAATCCCACTTGAGGAAAAATCTCGATATTTCTAGCCCCTAATCGTTCCACTGCCTTGTAAGTATCTTTGGAAGTAACCAGTACGAGCTTAGAACGCCTTGCTGTGATCCGGGTAAATGGGTCTAACTCACCTAGCTTTTGGGCAATTAATCTAAATAACTCAAATAAAAAACCCTTTACGCCAAAGGAAGGCCAAAACCTAAACGGTGCCTTTTCTCCACCACCCACAACCCCCCATACAAAGGGTTTAGACAACAATACTAAAAAACTCGGAGACCAGTAACGACCAAAGTGAAGTGATGAATTAAATCAAACTGAGAGAAACCGACTTTCTTTATCTTGAAAAATATCCCAATTTGCCATAAATAATAATACAAATGGACTCCACGCTGTCCTTTTTTCCACCAGGATAATAGTTTTGGTATTTCATAATAGATAAACTTAATATTTTCTTGAGGATTGTCGTTCAAGTATTTTTCAATGATGGGTCGATTATTACTCCTTGTAATAACCGTCACATCGCAGTGTTTTGATAACTCCAATGATAAGTTCCAACCAACTCCAGGCTCAGAACCACGATAAGGCTCACAAGCATAAGCAGAGATTAAAATATTCAGTCGCATAGATTGCATCGTAGAATTTTTTGCCTCCAGTCATCGGCAAAAGAATTTATACCACCCTCGATACCTGACCTATGATTCATATCCAAACAGACTAACTTTATGAGCGACTCTAAGTGTGTCACTCGAACTACATTACCGGCTAAACTTCTAACTATATGATTATATGCAGATAATGGGTTACCACGCTTGATAAGGCACTCTATTTGGAGATGATAATAAACAATATCATACAGTGGAAAACCATCGAATCGAGCATACTCCCAATCATATGCAATTAGTTTTTCTTCATTTTGTAACAATAAATTCCAAGGGGCAAAGTCACCATGCTGCAAAACGATATCCCACTTGACATCACTGATACTTTCAACAAGTTTCTCAGCAACTGAACCGTTAGTTCTTAATACACTATTAATCCAAGGATGATCCTCTGTATTAACAGCCTCTCTACGCGGCAATCTACTTAAATAGGTTTGAAGTAGCTCCGATTTGCAATTTATGGAAACCTTTTGCCCGATTATAGGGCTAATTAAAATCCCATAACCACTAGTAGAGTTTATTTCACTAAGAAACTGCGGGCCAAGCCCCTCTGCTATTCTTCTAAGTATTCGCTTTTCATTCTTAATAATCTTGATGGCATCAGAATTATTACTGTGCTTTAAGTAAGCTAAAACACGATATTTACTATCCATGTAGGCAATCGTATTTTTTATATAACCCCTATCTCGACTTCGCAACAGAAAAACAAACACGATTTCTTGGCTCAAATAATCCTGAACTTCATTAAATATAGAAAGATTTCCCTTTCCTATTATATAATCGTTACTTAATAATGCCTTTTTTAATCGAAGCGAGTTTTTATACGTTTTCCCAAGAAATCTAGAACCTTTATATTTCCGTGTTTGAACAAGTATTTCTTTCCTAGATGACGCATTAAAAATACACTCTGGATTTGTCCAGCTTGGTAAGGAAAACAGTTTGCTACCAACTTGAAAGTATTGACTGCTATCCATCACAACATCTAGCCTTCCATTCTTTTTGAAAGTATCTCATAGATCTTCTTTCGTATATCCAATGCATTTTCTTCAATCGTGCCATTCATATTAGTCGAAAGACCTCTTTCTTCAAAACTCTCAACCAACTTCTTAAATTGTTTTTTTTGATCAAGTAATTCCGTTCTCGATAACTCAGGTTTGTCTCTCCTAATCGAATCAACGTCTCTATCTATATATACTAACAAATCTGGTTTTGGCACCATAAAACCGAGAGTTTTGATAATAACCTTCGGCATCTTTAATCTAAAGCGCAACATGTCAATATACATATCATAATAATATCTATCGAAAATAATCATCTTGCTTAGCTTCGTCTTAGGAAGAACTTTCACTCGAATACCAATAATGAAATCCACTAAGAAATAGAAATATCTGAGCAATGAAAGAATTAGAGAGTAAGGTTTTTTTTCATGAGGATTAGAAACGACATCTTCTCCTGGTGATCTACGATTGACTGCCGGTAATAAGAATGGCCTCCAATGATATATTTCACAGGCTTCCCTTCCAAATATTGGTTCGATATTCTTTTGAAGCTCATCAATCACTGATGATTTTCCCGAACCATCCGGCCCTAATATGCATATAAAAAAACCCGTATTATTAAACAACCTTTTCCTCAAATACTTAAGTATTCTGGTGTAGCTAAAATTACATTGTTTAAACCTATACCAAAATTGATATTTAGAATATTTCGCCCATTTCGAAACACCACTCCAGTTATTTTTTTTTATGAGTCTTCTTAATTGTAAAACACGTTTTTCTGAATAGGTGCACTTCAACAGCGCTAAAAATGATTCTTCGTCATTGTTTATATTTCTCCTAATGGTTTCTATGTATTCCGGTTTTACTTCCCCTCTAAAAAACAAATAACCGAATAAACTCACTACTGCCTCATGGCCTTTTTTGGGTATATATACTTCTTTGGTTTTGTCAAAATAGGCTTCTCGCAGGACAATGCCAGCGTTAAAAATCTCAAATACTCTCCATGTGTATGCCTTCATAACGTCAATGTGAAATGCCACCTCATTTTGATATGAAAAATATTGTGATCTGATATCACCCGATGAGCGATGAACATCTAGAAGCTTCGTTAACTTAAACTGACTAGCGAGCCTATCAACGAGAGCTATCACTTCACTAAAAAATTCTTTGTCAATTAAAACATCGTAATCGCTTGATAGTCTTATTGGGTACGGAAAATTTTCATAGTTTCTCAAAATGCAATATTTTATTTTCGCCCCATTAAATCTATCAAATAACTCTCTTATAAAATCAGCATAAATACTTGGAAATTTTCTCTCAATTTCCTTTCTTAGCATTTAATATACTCCTCGCCAAGTATTCAACAACACGTTTAAGAATGTAATAATAACACCGCCAAAGCTACCAAAAAAATACTCATTTTTATAGACCGAGGCGCAATGTTGTAATTATTCGCCAATAACATCTCTTACCTTTTTATTTAACATTACTTATCAATAGGTTACTTACATCCTCAGTTATTTTCACTATTCTATTGTCGATAACACCGTGCTTACAAACCCAATCTCGTCCTGCTTCTTGATACATTGAATAAATCCGTGAGTCATTTTTCACTTCTTCTATCTTATTCACAATTTTTTCAACTAAACCATCAGGCTCACTACAGGTAAACTTAACGCCGTTTACTCCATTTACATTCACACCAGGGCCAGCGACATCCAAAACGAAAGCAACTACGCCAGCAGCCATTGCTTCATATACAACCATCCCACCGGAATCTTGGAAACTTGGAAAAAGAAGAACATTGTTTTTTTTTAATTCGGTTATAGCTTCTTTCCGTTGCATCGGGCCATAAAAAACCACCACTCCATTATCAATTTCCTTATCCAATATACTCCTAAGTTTTTTACTTTCTGAACCTTCACCGATAAAAGAAAACGTGTATTCAATGTGTTTAGAAAGACTTTTAATAACCTCTGCAACTAAATATACACCCTTCCAGTAACATAGCCTGCCCATAAAAACTATCCTAAACTTTTCATCATACTTCCTCTTACGAAAGTCAACATTCCGAACAAGATCTTCATTAATAGCAATCGACTGGAGTATTTCTGTTTTTTTTTGATATTTCAAAGGTAGTAAATCGTAAGACTGTTGTGTCGTCACATATATTTTCAATGCCCTTTTGTAACCGAACCTAGCCAACGGAGAAACCACAAAAACACGTTGCACTACACGCCGAATTACTTTCTCAACAGTCCCTTTAAAACGAAAAAATTGCCACTTGTAACATACTGGATATTCCCCTCCACCAACCGGCCCAATAATAAAAGGTATTCCTATCCAAGGAAGAGCGATAGGCCAAATCATATTTCCAAAGGTTATGTGCTGCGCAAAGTCAAATTCGACATCATTATTAATAATTCGAATTTTTCTAATAATTGCCATCTGCCAAAAAAAATAATATATTTGTGTTCCCCAAGGGAGGTGTTTTTTCCACCACCTAAAAATTAATGGCAGATCATAATAAACAAAATTCGGTCTTTTTGACTTGTCAATATCCCGCAAACCTTCTTCAATTCTAATCTGGTTTGATGCTCTCGTTATTGTCCATACTTCGGAATATTCCGCCATACCAAGAGACCAGTTCCACCCGATTTCTGGCTCTGACCCTAAACCAGGTTCACACGCGTACGCAGAAATAAGAACCTTCATACTTATATTTCTCTCCATAATATTTGAAAACAACAATTTTTGGACTAACATTATCTTCTTCACCAACTAAGTAAAAAAATAATCATGTGTCCTAGCTTGAACTCTCCCCAAACTTCCGCTTAGCAAGCATAAGCTGCGCGAAAAAAACGTACATTAATACAAATGCCACGCAGATTGCTCCTCCTACAAGACCAAACTGTGCAGCCAAGAAAGCCCCAAGCGTTAAGGAAGCAACCATCCCAATAAAATAAATCTTAAATATATTTTTTGTTTTTTCTTTCGTCAATAAGTAGGAATTAGGTACTGAGCTTAATAATGTAAAAACACTGCCAATTGCAAGAATAATAAACGGTAATATCAACGTTTCATCATCTATTCCATAGAAAAACATTAACACCTCCTTTGCATAAACAGAGATCACGACGAAAAACATCAGCCCAGAGAAAAATAGAAATATTAGCAATCTATTCATAAGCTGTTTGATAGCCACATTATTTGCTTGTTCCAGCAAACGAGATAGTTGACCAGGGAGATAGCTATTAACTGCCTGCACACCAAAGCTCACTGCATTTAAAATATGCCTTATAGCTATAAATGCGCCCACTACTTCAGCACCATGCACTTTTAAAACAAAAGGATATAGCTGCGTTGCCCCCATAATCGACAAAGTAACCAGCAACAACCATTTCCCATACGCCCAATGTGCGACAAAAGCATTCTTAATTGCATTAAAGGGAACAAACCCCAACCTAAATCCTTGTCGAAAAGAAATACAAAAACCAATAGTGGTGGTTATGGAAAACACAAAGAACACGTTTTCTAATGTAAACTCATCAAACCAGCAAAATAAACTAACGATTAACAACCTTCCGATATAGCATACACCGTCATTGACTACTGATTTATGAATTTCATCACTTGAATACCAATAACGCCTTACAAATTCCTGTAGTTGGCTAGATATAAGAAAAACTATAGCCCCCAAAACCAAGTAAACATCAGAAAAGAAAAAATAGCTAATGCTTAGAATCAAAACTATTGCGAATGCAAACCACAACCCGTGCATCCAAAAAAGTGAGCTTATGTACTGAGTGCGTTCATTTTCTGGTTTCCCAAAGAACATTACATTAAGGGGTTGAGTGATTAAAGCTCTATGCTGGGAATTTAAAAATAGGATAGTTAAATAGGCTAAGCCCACATAACCAAAGTCTGCTAAACCAAGCTCTCTTGCAACCAATACTATGACTAAAAAATTACTCGCAGATACAATGACCTGATCGATTATCGTTAATTGGATTGACCGCATACTTTGATTAAGGAGCATTGTGACTAATTCTATTCTTTATTATAGTTAACAAAAAAGCCACCAGACCTATCAATATTGAAACTGATAAGACTCGTGGCTTATTACTTAAAACTCATAATTAATAAGTATTAGTGAAATACGCACCCAAAAAAAAACAAAATGTTTTTTACGTAAGATATTATTTCTTGAGCATTACTCTCCCTACTCCTCCCCCACCTTCATCGCTAAAAAGATCGGGCTTCCTCGACGATGTACGAGTACAGGTACGGATTTATCTTCGGGTAGTTTTTTAATAACTTCTTTGAAATGTTTGGCGTTTCTGATTTCTATATTATTGATCATCATTACTACATCGCCACGGCGGATGCCTGCATCCGATGCAGGGCCATTTTTCACTTCTGTCACTATAACGCCACCAGCGCCATTTATTTCTAAGCGTTCTCTCACATCGTCTTTTATATCACTGACCACAACACCTATGCGTTTTGAGGTGGTTTTGTCTGGTGAGGACTTAGACATTTGAATATCATCATCTTCCGGTAATTTGCCGATTATGACAGCGAGTTGTTGTCGCTTACCATCGCGTATGATGTCTACCGGTGTTTTTTTGCCAATTTTTGTTACTCCAACAATGGGTGGTAAATCGGATGAGTGATTAAGTGTTTTTCCATTAAACTTGATAATGATATCACCAACTTTAAATCCGGCATCTTCTGCTGGGCTTTTGGGTAATACTCTTGCGACGAGTGCACCATGTGGTTTTTTCATTTCAAAGGATTCGGCAAGTTCTCTGGTGACATCTTGAATTAATACACCTAACCAGCCGCGTACTACATGGCCCTCAGATTTTAATTGATCCACGACATTCATAACTACATCGATAGGTATTGCGAATGACACTCCCATATAGCCGCCTGTACGGCTGTATATTTGTGAATTAATCCCAACGACTTCGCCATCTAAGTTGAATAGTGGGCCACCTGAGTTGCCTGGGTTTATGGCAACATCGGTTTGGATGAAGGGTACGTAGTTTTCACGGGGTAAACTGCGGCCTTTGGCGCTGACTATTCCAGCCGTGACTGAATAATCAAACCCAAAAGGTGATCCGATAGCGAGTACCCATTCACCGGCTTTCAATTCTTCAGAGCTTCCGATTTTTACTGCTGGTAAATTACTGGCTTCTATTTTTAATAAGGCTAGATCACTTCTTTCGTCTGTACCAATAAGCTCGGCTTCTATTTCTCGGCGATCACTCAGCCTGACGATAATTTTATCGGCTTCCGCAACCACATGGTTATTGGTAAGAACATATCCATCTTTGGAAATAATAAAACCTGAACCTAATGATTGTGCATGCCGATTTGGACCACCAAAACCATTGCCTTCACCTCGATTGCCCTCGCCTTCTTCACCAAAAAAATGTTTGAACCAGTCTCCAAAGGGGCTATCTTCAGGTATATCCTGAAATCGCCTGGGCATTCTTTTCGATCTTTTACTGAGCTTCTGTTCCGTACTAATATTGACCACGGCGGGACCATTTTTTTCCACCAGTTCAGTAAAATCGGGTAATCCACTAATACGTGCTTGCGCAATAAATGGAGTACAGAACATCATAATGATTGAAAAAATAAATATTCTTTTCATGATTGAGTTGCTAAACAAAAAATCCATATTTTCTCCAGACTTCATTTTTTTGACCTATGGGGCTGCTTTAGCCGCTCTAGTATTATGCGTGTTCTTTTGGACAATAAAACGTGACCTGTGTTTCATTAAGGCGTAGTGCCACGGCTTGATACTGCTGATTATTCGCGATGTTCTGAGAAAACTTTTTTACCCACGCAAAACCGAAACCTAGTCCTAGGAATGAGAATAATATTCGTAGGCCTTCTGAGTATTCTATTCCAATAGTTGTGGTTAGCGCTGCTCCGCTCATCGCGCCTACAACCATTGCAAGCAACGGAACGGTGTAGATGGCTAGAGACCCTCGTACTAATGCTTGTTCTTCTATTCCTACAATAATTTCATCACCGGGCTTTGCATTTATGCGGTTAATGACTTTAACACTTGATCTTTTATGGCCTAAGACTTTCCCAATGACTGCGGTTCCACATCCCTTATTTACTGTACATGTATTACAAACCGATTTGCGTTGGGTTTCGACCCATGCAAAGCCATCTTGTACTGCGCTTACTTTGGCGGTTTCTTCTATCAATGTGTATTCCTATAAGGTTGTGTGAGATTAGGTATTGATTCACAACCGCGAGATTATCCGAGAAAAATCAATGGTGCGCGAATTTTTATATTCGACCATGTAATAAAGCAATGTTCTCCAGTATTTAAGGTGTTAGCCTAAAATATGAAGCAAACACTGATCCGGTCGATTATTCGAGGAATTTCTAGATTATAGTGGCTAACCCGCTCTTTTGACAAACTGAAATACAAATACAGAGAACAAATTGCAAGAATACGGTACTACCGATAAAAGCGGAGCAGCTTATTGCCCCGACCACTGTGCGCCATATCTAACCACTTGACCGTAGGGGATTTTGCTTTGGGGAAAACGCTGTATGCCATCTACGCTATTGGCTTGGTTCTGAAACTGTTCTACTCGCACACCACCGTCTTCATTGAGTCGCATCCATTCTGAGTCTTGGTCTAACTCGCGGACAACCACAAGCGGGGTAGAACGTGTAGCAATAGAGAATACTTCAGTCGTATTGACAGATGATGGAGCGGCCACAGACTGTGTAACGGTAGGAGTGTTAACCTGCAATGTCACTGGATTTTCAGTGAGTTTCGCTTGCGTATTTAATGGCTTAAGCTCTTGTTTTGCTAGCACATTATCAGAAATCGATAATTCGTTTGTTAGATTTACTTGGTTAGAAAATACAACATAGCCAATCACTGAAGCCATCGCAAATGTTGCAGCAGTCGCTAAACCCATCGCCGACCATGAAGACTTTCTTGGCGGCTCATTCGCTATTACTGTTGCGGGTATCGGCTTTACACTGGGTAGTATTTCTTTAGGTTCTGGATTATTCAGTGAACTGGTATTTGGAAAGAGTAGCGTAGGTTCAGATTCAATCGCTTTTGATATACGTGTAGCCAGATTATGTTTGACTTCTACTGGCAGGTTTTTTCGCATTGCATCTCCAATCAAGCTATAGCGCCGTATTTTCTGCTTTATATCATCGTTTTTCTTAAATGATCTAAGCAAGCTATCTTGATCTTTAGATGTTAACTCGTTATCTAAAAGCTCTGATATTTTCTGTTCTAAGCTATTGGACATTCAGTCACCCTGTAAATTACGTGAGCACTTTTCACAATTTCTTGCGTAAGCGTCTCCTTAAAACCCATTTAACTTAATAAGGGAGCCAATTTTTTATCAATGGTTTCCCTTGCCCTAAAAATTCTTGATCGTACCGTTCCAACGGGGCAATCCATGGCGGTCGCTATCTCGTCATAACTCATGCCTTCCATTTCTCTGAGCGTAATGGCGGTGCGCAAATCTTCAGGCAATTGCTCGATAGCACTATAAACCACCGATTCAATTTCATCTTTAAGTAGTATACGTTCCGGGCTAGCGTTATCATTTAAGGCTTTGCCTACTTCATAATATTCCGCTTCATTTGCGTCTATGTCAGAATCAGGCGGTCGTCTACCTTGTGAAACCAGGAAGTTTTTAGCCGTATTGATCGCAATACGATATAGCCAGGTATAAAATGCACTCTCGCCACGAAAACGTGGTAATGCTCTATAGGCTCTTATAAATGCTTCTTGGGCCACATCCAATGATTCGTCCATATCGTGAATATAGCGCGATATGAGTTTGACGATTTTATGCTGGTATTTTAAAACCAGTACATCAAATGCTTTTTTATCACCCCGCTGAACTCGGGCGACGAGTTCTTTATCAACGGTTCCATTATTAACGGAAGTTTGTACTGTTGACTGCAATGTGGAGTCTTTTACCATTTTCATAGACAACACTCATCTATTTAAGTTCTACCATGAGGCCTGTATTCGATTTCTCTCTTTTTACCCCTGCGGCGTTCACCCATCCGGGGTATCGAGGAAACGGGAACAAAAACTATTTTCGTATCAAGGCCTCACTCATTTACCCTAGTGTTAGATCGAGCAAATGCTCGATCAAGCCTCCTAGGACACTCTATCTACCCTTTAATTTCAATTCAACGGACTTTTTTCGAAATTTATGGCAATTAGGGTATATTACTGAAAACTGGACTGCTAATCCAATTAATATACCCATAAGAATACTTAGCCCAACACTATGAAAAATCAATATCAATATGACATTCTGGTTGTCGGTGCCGGAGCCGCCGGCCTTTCTCTGGCGTTGAATCTTGCTGGTAATGCTAGAATAGCAGTACTTGCGAAAGCCAATTATGAAGAAGGCTCTACCCTTTATGCGCAAGGCGGTATTTCTGCGGTGCTCGATGAGCAAGACTCCGTTGAATCTCACATTTCAGATACGCTCAAAGCAGGTGCTGGGTTGTGTGCCCCCAATATTGTGAAACATACGGTCGAAAGCGGCGAGAAGGCAATCCATTGGCTGATTGATAAAGGCGTGGAATTCACTAAGCAATCGAATAGGGGAAGTAAGGACTCCTTTCATTTAACACGCGAAGGTGGTCACAGTCATCGCCGTGTTTTGCATGCGGCCGATGCAACCGGCCGGGCCATGGAAATGACTCTCATAAATCGTGCAAAAGAGCATACCAATATTGATTTATTCGATGATCACAATGTCATTGACTTAATCACCGGGACTAAAATGGGTTTGGCTGAAAATCGCTGTCTTGGGGCCTATGTATTAAACCGAAAAACTCAAAATGTTGCTGTTTTTCGCGCAAAATTTGTAATCTTAGCCACCGGTGGTGCGAGTAAAGTTTATTTGTATACGAGTAACCCGGATGTCTCTACGGGTGATGGAATCGCTATCGCATGGAGAGCAGGTTGTAGAGTGGCGAACATGGAATTTATTCAATTTCATCCCACGTGTTTATATCACCCCAAAGCAAAATCATTTTTAATCTCTGAAGCCGTTCGTGGTGAAGGGGGAAGACTACTCTTACCCGATGGAACGCCGTTTATGCAACGCTTTGATTCACGCGGAGAGCTTGCTCCTAGAGATGTTGTAGCGCGTGCCATAGACCATGAAATGAAACGCCTCGGCGTTGAGTTTTTACTACTTGACATTAGTTATAAATCAGCGGATTTTATCCAGCAACATTTTCCCAATATTTACCAGCGTTGCTTATCATTTGGTTATGATATAACAACAGACCCTATTCCAGTGGTACCCGCAGCGCATTATACCTGCGGTGGAATTATGACTAACTTGCATGGTCAGTCTGATATTAAGGGATTGTATGCCATCGGAGAAGTTTCCCATACAGGATTACACGGTGCGAACCGTATGGCAAGCAATTCATTACTAGAATGCATCGTATTTGGTAAATCGGCGGCATTGGATATTAGCCAAAAACTCGGCGCTATACCTATGCCCGGCATATTACCGGAGTGGGATGAAAGCCGAGTGACTAACTCTGATGAGGAAGTGGTCGTTTCTCATAACTGGGATGAACTCCGGCGGTTTATGTGGGACTATGTAGGCATTGTTAGAACTGACAAACGCTTAGAGCGTGCGAAACGACGCGTTGATTTATTACAACTAGAAATCAGTGAGTATTATAGTAATTTTAACGTCACTAATGATTTATTAGAATTGAGAAATCTTGCTGAAGTGGCCGACCTTATTATTCGATCTGCGCAAAGTAGAAAAGAAAGCCGGGGTCTACATTATACGCTAGACTACCCTGAAAAAGATGATAAAAACCAAAGGAAAGATACTATTCTTGTGCCGCCGAATTTTGCATCTAGAATCCGCAGTTGATTAATGGCGGGTTTTAGATTGCAACAAACGTAGGCGTACTCGAAGTTGTCTAAATGTATTTTCATCAATCGCATCAAAAAATATAATAACGGTTCGTGTTTTTTTTGAACCTAGCAAATTAAAATTGAGTATCGTGAGTTGTGGATATAAATAGCTATTCATGGTTAAAAGTGCATGCAGTTTATTGCCATCTCGCTGCGTAAGTTGCCACTCATTATCATCGAACCAACATAAGGCATTTATTGACTGATTGAAACGTAATAATGAATGCAAACTCAAGTTATAATATAGGCTAATCAGCACAATTATTATAACAAGGGTTTGGATGAGCAAAGGTAAAGCGAGAGGTAGTAACGCGGCAATGCCACCTAGATGTAGCAAGCTAAGCAATGTTAGAAAAAAAACCGAGGGCTTTAATTCAATGACTAGCGGCGTTGCATATTTTTTTGAAGACACGGGCTATATTCAAATCGTCAGGTGAGCTTTTACCCGTGAAATATTCATAGAGTAGTTGGTCTGGCATGGCCACAAGGGTTTCAAAGATTTTTTGATCCAGCGCATCCAGCGTATCATAATGTGCATCAAAAAAATCACCTAATAATATATCGAGTTCAAGCATGCCTCGTCGACATGCCCAACGCAATTCACCGCGCGATAATTCCGTTTTTTTGACTCTGGAGTTTTGCAGTTGTTCGAGGATGTCCATGGTCTAAATAATATGTTTTGTGAGCTTCTTCTTAATATCCCCGATTGCTTTGCTGGGATTTAAGCCTTTTGGGCATACATCGGTGCAATTCATTATGGTATGGCAGCGGAATAAACGATAAGGCCCATCGAGTTCTGATAATCGTTCGCCGGTTGCTTGATCACGACTATCTTCCAAAAAACGGGCTGATTGCAATAAGGCGGCGGGGCCACGAAACTTATCAGGGTTCCACCAAAAAGAAGGACATGAAGTCGAACAGCATGCGCACAGAATGCATTCGTATAGCCCATCTAATTTTTCACGTTGCTCTGGTGTTTGTAGGCGCTCGACTTCTGGTTCCGCATCATGAGTAATCAAATACGGTTTAACTGATTTGTATTGATGGAAAAACTGGCTCAAATCCACAATTAAATCACGGATCACTGGCATTCCTGGCAATGGGTTTATGTGAATATGACAGGTATTGAGTGACGCAACTGGAGTAATACATGCTAAGCGGTTTTTACCGTTAATATTCAAACCATCCGAACCACACACACCTTCACCGCAGGATCGTCTAAAACTGAGTGTTTCATCTTGATCCTTAATTCTAACCAAGCAATCTAAAACCATATCATCGCTACCGATGTCATCTAGTTCGTAGTCTTTGACATAAGGTGCGTCATCCGTTTCGGGATTGTAGCGATAAATTGAAAAACGCATGAGAACTCCAGGTTAGTTTTATATATTACTAATGTCGGTTAGGCTATAAATTTCTTAATATATATAAGCAAAGCTATTCTTCTAATAAACACGTTCTTTAGGTGGAAAACTTTCTACACTGAGAGGTTTTAGGCGCACGGGTTTAAAATCTATACGCGACCCTGCGCGAAAAAATAAGGTGTGTTTCATCCAGTTTTTATCATCCCGTATAGGATAGTCCACACGGCTATGGGCGCCTCGGCTTTCCTTTCTAGTATACGCGGAATGCACTGTTGCAACGGCAACATCGACGAGGTTTTCTAACTCTAGGGCTTCAATTCTTGCAGTATTAAAAACTCGACTATGATCACGTAGTCTGACGTCAGGCAATCTGGCCTTAATTGCCTCCATTTTTTTCACGCCTTCACTTAATATTTCTTCAGTGCGAAAAACGCCACAATGATCTTCCATTTCTTTTTGTAACTCGGCACGTAAGGACTCTACGGTTTCACCCTCGCCTTTTTTATCCCAACGCGTTAATCGGTGCATTGCAGATTCTATCGTTTGCGCTGGCAGAGGCTTGTGGTTTCGGTTGTTTTTTAAATATTTAATAATGTCATTGCCCGCTGCGCGGCCAAATACTACAAGATCAAGTAATGAGTTTCCGCCTAAACGATTGGCACCATGAACTGACACACAGGCACATTCGCCCACAGCATATAAACCTTCTATCGTTTCCTCGGCGGCTTTATCCGTAGGCACTACAACTTGGCCAAAACGATTGGTTGGAATGCCACCCATTGTATAATGGGCAGTAGGATAAATGGGAATGGCTTCTTCAATAGGATCTACGTTTGCAAAAGTTCTTGCCATATCTCGAATACCAGGTAATCTGCTTTTAATCACATCTGCTCCGAGGTGATCCAGCTTCAGCAATACATGATTGCCTTGCTCGCCAACACCGCGTCCCTCTTTTACTTCGGTATATATTGAACGACTCACAACATCTCGACTCGCCAAGTCTTTGGCATTTGGCGCATATTTTTCCATAAATCTTTCGCCATCTTTATTAATCAGATAGCCTCCTTCTCCGCGCACACCTTCGGTAATCAACATTCCCTTTCCGGCTATTCCCGTCGGATGAAATTGAAAAAATTCCATGTCTTGTAACGGAATACCGGCACGTAACGCCATTCCCATGCCGTCACCGGTATTAATGCGGGCGTTGGTATTGGTGCGGAAAATACGGCCTACACCGCCCGTGGCAAGTAACGTTGTTTTAGATTCTATGATCAGTGGTTCGCCGGTTTCGATTTCAAGCACTAAGGCACCTAAAACCAAACCTTCATCATTTTTTAACAAATCAATCGCAAAATATTCATCAAAAAAATTCGTTTGCGACTTAATATTTTGCTGATAAAGAGAATGTAAAATAGCATGTCCGGTTCGATCTGCAGCAGCGCAAGTGCGCGCGGCCTGGGCACCTCCAAAATCCTGGCTTTGCCCACCAAAGGGGCGTTGATATATTTTACCTTCTTGGGTACGCGAAAAAGGCACACCTGTATGCTCAAGCTCATAAACCAAGTGAGATGCGGCGCGACACATATATTCCACGGCGTCTTGATCAGCGAGATAATCACTGCCCTTAATCGTGTCATACATATGCCAATGCCAATTATCCGGTAATACATTCGCTAACGCGGCATTTACGCCCCCTTGAGCAGCTACAGTATGCGAACGGGTGGGGAAAACTTTCGATACGACAGCGACTTTGGCATCTTCGCGTGCGAGTTGCAATGCAGCGCGTAGCCCTGCCCCACCCGCACCAATGACCAATGAATCAAATCTTCTTCTTGGAATGCTATTCATACGGTTACCGATAGTAAGATTTTTAATGCCCATGCGAACATAAAAAGTATAAAAAAGCCAAGCACACATAATGATGAGAAACGCAAGGCATCATTTTTCAAGTAGTCCATCATTACATCACGCCCACCCACCCAGAGATGAGCCATCACTGAAACCCAAAAAACAATTGTGGCTACACTAACTAATGGGTTCGCCAACCAAGTTCGCCAGGCGGAGAAATTATCGATGGGATAAAGCAATAAAAAGCCGCTTATCACGAGCATATATAATGCGATATAAACAGCGGATACACGTTGTACTACCCAGGTTCTAACCCCGCCCGCACTAAAGCTCATATGATCCACCTGATAACGAGCAATAATGCCAACACATCAATTCCCAGCACTAACCAAGATATTTTTCTGGCAGATTCGCGGGTAACACCAAGATCAAGATCAAACAATAAAAAACGTATGCCCGTAGATAAATGGTGAACCACCGCAAGCAGTACAGCGCCAAAAATTAACTTCACACTGGTTGCTTGCAATGCCTTAATTGCTCCATTAAAACCAGCTTCATCTTGTATCGATTTATCCAATAAAAAAAGCACCAGCGGTATACTTAGAATTAGTAGAATACCGGAAACCCGGTGAAAAAAAGAAACCACTCCTGTGACGGGGAGTTTGATCCGCATCAAGTTGAGATATTTCGGCCGTTCCTTTAGCGCATTTTTACTCATAGATATTTGGAACCAAATTTATAATAAAGGTTAATACTGAATGATCAAGCTTTGAGTTATTTTATAAACATCTTGACTCGAAAACGATTAATATAAGGTTATATTAGCGTGATTGCAAAAGCAAAAAAGATACCGTTTTCAGTTATTTACATAATATAGCCTAAGTTATACGATTTTATCATTGAGATCAGTTAACATATCCTTTTTCTAACGACCATCAGACTGACAAATTATGAATTTTGAATTATCAAATATTTTAGCAGCACAAAACCTCTCTGTACTCACAACAACTCCAGATCCGGACTCTATGATAGCCTGCGATTTAAATCATTATGGGCTACTCAAAATATCCGGTGCTGATGCCACTCTGTTTTTACAAGGGCAGTTCAGCAATGATGTCGGCGTTTTGGATGGCAAGAACTCTCAATTAAGCAGCTACAATAGCCCGAAAGGTCGAATGCTCGCAAGTTTTCGTTTATTCAAATTACGCAATGATTACTTTATGCGCTTACCGCTGGATACCTTAGAAAAAACTCAAAAACGTTTAAGCATGTATATTATGCGTTCAAAGGTAACCCTATCTAACGAAAGCGCTGCTTATATTGGCATGGGATTAAGCGGGCCTAAGATTCATGCTTTATTGACAGCAGCTGAATTCTCGCCCCCTAAAGAAAGCAATGGAATGTCGGTTATCAACGAGATAATTATTTTATCTGTTGCTGATAATTCTACACGCTACGAAGTCTATGGCTCCGTTGAACGATTAAACTTTCTCATTGAAAAAATCAAAGATAAACTGAGCTTTCATAATAACAACAGCTGGCGATATTTAGATATCCTTGCGGGTATCCCCAATATTTATGCATCTACGATGGAAGAATTTGTACCTCAAATGATTAACTATGCATTAATCGATGGTGTAAGTTTCAACAAAGGCTGTTATCCAGGCCAAGAAATTGTCGCACGCATGCACTATCTGGGTAACTTAAAAAAGCGGATGTATTTATGTCATATCGAAACTGATCAAGCTATAAATGCGAATGATGAAATTTTTGAACACGATTCGGGTAAAAATCAAAGCGTGGGACAAGTCGTAGACGTCGTTCCAAGCTCTACCCAGGGATTAGATGCGCTTTGTGTATTGCAAATTGCCAGTGCTGATAATGCAAAGCTCAGCATAAAAGCGACTAACGGCCCACGGGTGGTACTGCGAGACCTACCTTATAAATTTAAACCATGAGTTTCTCGGGTGCAGACTGAGTAGGTATATATTATTCGTATTCACCCAAGGTTAATAACATATTATCGGTCGCTTGAACCAAGGCGTTGGCAATGCCTTTTTCAGAAGCTGCATGGCCTGCATCATTAATAATTTTCAACTCAGCTTCTGGCCAGGCCTTATGTAATTCCCAAGCGCTTTCTACGGGACAAACCACGTCATATCTTCCATGCACAATGACGCCTGGAATATTTTTCAAGTGAATGGCATTTTTTAAAATTTGGTTAGGCGCAAGAAATGCGTTATTGATAAAATAATGACATTCAATTCTGGCCATAGATAATGCGGTATAGGTATTTTCAAAATGCTTTATAACTTCTTCCCTACCCATTAAGGTGGCCGTTCGCCCTTCCCATAAAGACCATGCTTTTGCTGCGGCCATGCGACTGATCTCATTTTTTCCGGTTAACCGTTTGTAATATGCCGCAACAAGATCTTGGCGTTCTTCCATCGGTATTGGCTTTAGGAAGTCTTCCCAATATTCGGGAAACAATCGGCTAGCGCCTTCTTGATAAAACCATTGGATTTCTTTGGGTCGGCATAAAAATATACCGCGCAAAATCAAACCCAGCACTTTGTCTGGATAGGTCTCTGCATAGACCAAGCTCAACGTAGAACCCCAAGAACCACCGAATAAAACCCAGTGTTCAATGTTTAACATTTCGCGTATTTCTTCTATATCAGAAACTAGCGCTTGGGTATTATTATTCTCTAGTTCGGCATGTGGGCCTGATCGCCCGCTACCCCGTTGATCAAATAAAATGATGCGATATTTTTCAGGATTAAAAAAACAGCGATGATATGCTTCGGTGCCACTTCCGGGCCCACCATGTACAAACAATACGGGAATCCCATCGGGATTACCGCTTTCTTCAATGTATAAAACATGCGGTGATTGAACTTTTAAACTGTGCGAGGCATAGGCTTTGATCAGGGGGTAAGGCTTTCTCATTACTGTCCTTTGCTTAGTTGGAAGAGCGTATTCATCTTTATGTGTTCTCGGACAAGCTCCTAGCTCGCTCTTTTTTAATTTGCTCATAGGCGGCCTTAATTTCCTGAGTTTTTTCAGTAGCAAGTCTCACCATTTCTTCGGGTAATCCTTTCGAGACCAGTTTATCAGGATGGTGTTGGCTCATTAATTTTCGATAGGATTTTTTGATGTCAGCATCCGATACGTTCTTATCTACGTCAAGTACTGCGTACGCATCTTCTATAGTCGTTTGAGATGTCTGCCCTGCATAACGTCGCTGGGCATTAACCATCTTAATAAGATGTTCTATAAAATAACGCTGAAAACCGAGTAGTTTCCCAATCCTTATTAGCAATTGCCTTTCTGCATCATCAATCGTACCATCTGCAAAAACAGTCGATATTTGTATTTCTAAAAACATCTGTAATAAATTACGACTGCGGCCACATTCTATTTTGAAATCGGAAATAGCTTCTTCTAATGGAAAATCATCTTGTTTGCCTTCATTAAATAACGCTATTGCTTCCAGTGTTTGTTGCTCACCGAGCTGCATTTGCGCCATTACCTGACGCGCAACACGTATTTCATCATCGCTCACACGACCATCCACTTTGGCGATATGCCCCATGACAGAGAATGTCGTCGTAAAAAAGACACGTTGTGCCTGCACTGTCACTGGCTGGTTTTGACGTCTTCTTATTGCCCGATCAAAATGATACCCCAGAAAAAAACCAAGTAGGGCTCCCAAAAAACCCCCAAACATGTATCCGAATCCTAAACCTAACAACCGACCTAGCAACGTCTTCCCTCCCTTTTCAAGAAGGCATATTTATACCGTGTATTCAGCCGGAGGTCACGCCATTTGAAAATTTGACCAATTAAATAGTCAATTTTTGCGCTAAAGTAGTGCAAACTACTGAGTTATTTTTCGCGTAAAAAAGCGCCGCCTAGGAGGTTGTCCGAGAACAGGCTCCTAGCCATTGATAACAAATGAACCCGGACATCACGCATGCAGTACCAATAATAGTATTTAACGCCACTGTTTCATTATTAAACAGATAACCTATTAGCAAAGCGGTTACTGGCGTTATGAGTGTTAACAACGCCATTTTTCCGGTGTCAAGATGCTTTAATGCATAATAAAACAACATTGCACCTAAAACCGAGCCTATTACTGCTAAATAGAGTATGGATAATAAAGCATGATCAGGCATTATATTTGGTATACTTCGATCAAAAAGAAACCAAGTTACTAAATAACAAAATACAGCGACAATTATTCCCCCCGTTGTAGCTAAAAACACAGGCATTTGAAAGCCTACTTTTTTTACCCAGACCGTACCAATAGAGTGAAAAAATACAGCGCCTAAAACACCCATAATTCCTAAAAATGCCTGATCCTCTAATACCAAACTTTGCTTAAAAATAAACCCCAGGCCAGTTAAGCCAAGCACTAGACCGAGCAGCTTATTGACACTAAATGCTTTCTCATTTAAAAATGCATAAGCCAATAAACCCGTCATAAGCGGTGTCAAACCAAATACCACCGAGATTAAACCCGAACTGATATATTGTGCTCCCCAATATACACACATCATCGCGGCATACAATGGAATACCGACGGCGAGATAAACAGAGCAACTGCTACGATCCCAGCGCAGTTTTTTTTTCAATAACACAACGATGATCAAACAGATGGCGAGCGCAATTATCATCCTCAGTGATATTCCCAACAAAAAACCGACTCCTTCACCGCTCCATTTAATGGCGAGCGGAGTGGTTGACCAGATTAAAATCACACTTAAATATGCCATTGGCACTGACACGGTAATACTCCTCCTAAAACACAAAAAGGCCACGAATCTTTTGAATTCGTGGCCTTTTTGTCAATTTTTATTTGTTATCTATAAATTATTTCAAATTAAACTCCAAGGCACACGGATATGCGATGACGCCAGCACACCAGCACCGCTTTTTTAAAATAAATAACGCTTATAGATACTTTGTTTCTCATGCGAGCTAGTCTGACAGTCTATGTATATTGGGTCAACGAAAAATTGGGAATAATCAGAATAAAGCATTTCTAAGCACTTTTGTTGTTAAGCGCTTCTTTCAGCCAACGATTGAGGGTTGCTATCAATACATCAGGGAGTATAGGTTTAAGCATGCACTCATCGATTCCGGATGACAATATTACTTTTCTTTCTTCGTCCAATGCATGTGCGGTTAATGCAACAATTGGGATATGCTGGCCAGGTTTTTCTTTTTTGCGTATATTTTTAGTTGCTTCAATACCATCCATTTTAGGCATTCTTATATCCATAAAGATGAAATCTAGTTTTTGCGATGTGGCTAATTCTACAGCTTCTATCCCGTCTTTGGCTTCGACTGAATCAATACCTAAATCATCGAGCAAATAGGATACATATTTACGATTTGTTGCATCATCATCAACAATAAGAACTCTCGTATTATCGATGGTTTTATTGGGAATATTGCTTGTTTCCACCGCAGTTAATTTAACGGCTTTTTTGTCGATTTTTACAGTCAAGGTAAAATAAAAAGTAGATCCTTGTTGCGGAGCACTTTCCAGTTTCAACTCACCTCCTAGGGCCTCAACAAGTTGTTTAGAGATAGCGAGACCTAGTCCCGTTCCTTGGAAGTTTACATCTTCGGATTCTCCCAATTGGGCAAACGCACCAAAAACCATTTGTTGGTTTTCTTTGCTAATCCCTATGCCCGTGTCCCGCACGCCAAACCGTAGATCCACTGAGTGCGGACTGGTTTTTTCTATATCAACCGATAGATAAACATCACCTTGGTCAGAAAATTTTATCGCATTATCCAGTAAATTAAGCAATACTTGTCTGATTTTTGTCACATCCCCAAGGAGTCTATTGGGAATCTGATGATCCATAGCTAGGTGCAGCCCTATGCCTTTTTTAGTGGCTTTTAAAGCCAGCAGTTTTTGTAGTTCGGTGACGGTTTCTGGTAACGAAAATGAAGACTCTCGGATGGAATAGTGACCTGACTCAATTTTTGTTATATCGAGAATATCGTTAACAATATTCAGTAAAGAGGTCACAGAATGACTGATAATTTCAATATATTCACGCTGCTGGGTTTCGAGCTTCGTCATTGCAAGTAGCTCAACAAATCCTACAATTCCATTTAAAGGAGTACGTATTTCATGGCTCATATTAGATAAGAATTTAGTTTTTGCCAAATTTGCTTCTAATGCTTTATCATGCGCTATTTTAAGATCATCGGTGCGTGCGGAAACAGTTTTTTCTAAATTATTCAGGTGTTCCACCAGTGCATTTTCTGCAAGTTTACGTTCAGTTACATCATGCATTGAGACAACTGCGCCAATTTTTTTCCCTTCTTTACTGTAAATAGCACGCCCACTGACGAGTAACCACCGCGTAGGTAATTCCTTGGGTACTAAAACCATTTCTAGATTAGTGACCTGCCCCTCTATTAACGCTCGGTAAAGTGGTATTTCCTCCAATTGCATGACAGTTTTTCCATCAGAATGATATAAATCATAATAATTTGCCCATTCTTCTGGTGGAATAGGTATCGCTGGTAAACCACTTATTTCCAGAGTTGCCCGATTAAACAAGGTTAATGCACCAAATTCATCACATGCAACGATGGCATCTGTAATACTGTCCAGTACGCCATCTAAGAACTGATGATCTTTATCTGTTTTAAGAGAAGAAACATCCTTTGTTTTTTGAATATCTAACTTGCTCGTATCAACATTGTTCTCGGTGAGTAAAAGATCGAGTGCTTCACAACGCGCACAAAGACCGTCAATTAATGCTGTAATTTGTTCTAGCCCTTGCTCATAGGTAAACTTAATTTCTTCTGGTGTAGGCTTATAATCAAATGTAGACATGCAATATCCTGAGTTTTTGAACTTGATCCATGTTAATGGGTTAAGTTGGAATCATCGTATTTTATCAACTAGTGACTTTAGTACTTCTTAGCTAATACGAAGTATGTCGGTTTATTTTATCGATTACTCAATAGCTTATTTTGTTTTTTTTTAAGTAACAGATCAAATAAAACCACATATAAACTAGTTTTGATGGAGTACTGACTTATCTTATCTGGCGCCAGATAACTCTCTTTAACCTGATGCGGACTAAAATATGCAATACAGGTTTTCGCGTCTTTTCAAAGGAGTTGAAAATGGGTATATCCATAAAATCTTTTAATGATTTAGATGACACGGTTAACAACCGTGGATTTGTGCATCCTTTATCCGAAATATCACTCGCATTCATTGAATTTGCGAAAAACGCACCAGGTAGCGCATTAGATATTGGTGCTGCGACGGGTGTGGCAACAATACCTCTGCTGGAAAATGGTATAAAAACCATTGCTTTCGATTTAGAGAAACAACATCTAGACATACTCTATAATTCTACTCCAGATCCATATAAAAAAAATTTACATACGATGGTTGGTCACTATCCTATGGATATTAACCTTGAGAAAAAAAGTGTTGGTGCGGTATTAATCTCCCAGGTGCTTGGCTTTTTATCCGGTGATGAAATCAGGGAAGGTTTTAAAAAACTTAATGTCTGCATGAATCACGGCGCCAAAGTTTTTATCATTAATTACACACCTTATATGTCGATAACGGCTTCATTCGTACCTGTTTACGAAAAACGACGTAGAACGAAGGAAGCTTGGCCGGGTTTGGTACAGAATATTTCAAAATATTGCACTGATAAGGAATTGCTGCACAATTTACCCAATACATTAAACTTATTAGATCCAATGATATTGACAAGAGAACTTGTTAACGCAGGTTTTAGCATAGAAAATTCTTATTTTTTAGGTGGAATGGATGTGCCTGAAAAGTTTAGATTGGATGGACGAGAATGGGTCGGTGCAATAGCCTCAAAAATATAGTCCGAGCCACGACATGCAGAGAACGTCTCACGGCTCAATCGTTACGGGTATATACGCCATTCTCCTTGATCATTATTTTTTTACTTTTATAAAGACTGCCTAACGCATTTTTATATTTTTTTTTACTAACTCCGAATATTTTGTAAATTTTCTCAGGAGAAGTTCGATCAGTTAATGCGATAAAACCGTTGTTTTGTCTCAATAAATCGATGATCTTATTTTTTAGTTCATCGCTAACATCATATCCCGGTTTTTGCAGGGTAAGGTTAATTTTTTTGTCTTTTCGTATCGTTTTTATATAGCCTTTTAGGCGTTCACCCATTTTTATGGGTTTAAAAATATCTGCCTTGAATATCAAGCCTGTGTGTCGATTATTAATGACCGCTTTAAAGCCCAAGTCTGTTTCTTTATAGGGTAATAAATCGACCATTTGCCCCATGGTATATTTTGGCTCTTGTAAATCCATGAATTTTTCGTATTTCGATGTTGCGGCAATGCGCACGGTATAATTTTCTCTGTACAGATATACCCAATAGGATTTACCTTCCTGCATAGGGCTAAGCTGTTCCTTAAAAGGCACCAATAATTGCTTGGGTAAACCCCATTCCATGAATGCCCCGACCTCATTGACTGCAACCACTTTTAGTTTGGCGAGTTCGCCTACTTTAGCTAGTGGCTTAGTCGTCGTCGCGATAAGCTCATCATCACTATCACAATATATGAACACATCGATATAATCGTCAATATCATAACCTTCAGGTAATGCGTTATTTGGCAGTAATATCTCGCCTAAACTCTCAGCATCTAGGTATACACCAAAATCAACTTTTTTGATGATCTGGAGGGTGTTCATATTTCCGATAACAACCATGGGTAATGATCCTAATTCTTGAGATAAAAACTCAACTGAGAACTAATCATACCGCTTTGAGTATATTAGGGATAGCTTGTATAACAATATTCCCCATAAGCGTCGCAAATTTCTACCGCTTCGGACGGAATCCGAGTAATCGCATCATTCCCATCCAATACAGCAATTTGATAAAATGGGTTTATTATTCATATTCAATGTGATCATCGATGTTGAATCTTGGAAGAGTTATCAATTTATTATTTCCCGCTACTTTATATGCCTATTGTTTGCTGTTATATTACTGCAACTTAAGAAATCAACTTTACTCCTTACTTGCTTAATAGCAGTGGATTTGCGCGGAATGAAACCCGAACTTATTAGTAATGACTTATGTCCTTTCGTACAATGTTCTGTTATCACTCTTTTAGAGAAAAACATCGAGTTTGATGTCACTTATATTGATCTAGAAAGACCTCCGACTTGGTTTTTAGAAACATCGCCGTTAGCCATGGTGCCTATTTTAAAACATAACGGGAGCGTGTTATTTGAATCTGCGGTTATCAATGAATATATCGACGAAATTGCCCCGCCTTCTATCCACCCGAATAATTCAATGGAAAAAGCGAATAATCGTTCATGGATACGCTTTTCTTCGCGTTTAATAGACTTGCAAACATCATTATCAACGGCGGATAGCAAAGAAGATTTTACTTATATTCTTCAGGAGCTTTCACAAGGCCTGAAAAATTTCGAAAAATATATTTTGAACTCCCCCTTTTTTAATGGCGAAAAGTTTTCGCTGGTGGATGCGGCCATTGCACCGTTTTTTTTACGATTACGTCTAATGGAAACAAGGAGGCGGCTGGGCTTGTTAGAAGGGTTGCCAAACTTGCAGGCATGGTCTAAAGCACTTATTGCAAGGCCTTCGGTCATAAACTCGGTGAGAAATGATTTTAATTTAAAATTTCTTAATTACATTAAGACACATTCAAAATATGCGGCTTTAATTTTTGCGCGATAAACACCTTGCATTTAATTCGTTAGTGCCATTAGTTTCTTAGCTTCGGTTTTTTGCAGCGTATCTCCTTCAATTTCAACTTCACTTAGCAACTCTTTTGCACCTGCTTTGTCGCCCATTTCGATGTAAGCACGCGCCAGATCCAACTTAGTCCCTATTTCATCTGCAAGCAGGAACATAGAAGCGTCGTCAGAATCTTGAGAATGCTGATACCCTAGATCTGAAAAAACGTCTGCGATACCGTCATGTTGGCTTGAGTTATTCTTTTGCTCCGCTTCGGAAAAAGATTCCGCTAAACTTAACATATCTTCTTTTATTGCCCGCTCTTCTTCCGTCATTGTTTTATCAGGCATGGTGGGTGAAGCATTAATGGTAGTAGAAGCAGGAGAAATCTCTGAAGTAGAAAGGGGGGTATCTGCTTGCTCCTCAACAATTGTGTTGGTCACGGCTGGGATGATATTACTAGGCTTATCTATTGGGGGAACCTTGTTTTCAGGTATATCAAATTCAGGGGTAGAAATATCATCGATACTCGTCGTTATTTCATTCTCCGTTGTTTTATTCTCAATAACTTCATTGTTAGCAACTGCTATGTGTTCTGCGACATCGAAATGATTTTCAGCGTCACTAAATAAGGGGTGATCAGAACATATATTTTGCGCCAAAAACTGGGCTTTTTTCCATAATTCATGCGCTGTATCACCTGCTAATGCCGCATAGAGTTCTTCCGCTGAGGCGATAAATGACTCTTTATTAGCACTGGCGGCATAAACTTCTAAGAGTTTAAGCTTCAACTGCTGTTGGTCGGGATTACTTAAAATTGCCTCCATTACCACTGCTTCTGCTTTGTCATATTTACCATAAGCAATATAAACATCGGCTTCTGATGCTGGATCAATTGATCCAGCAAAGACTTCTGATGATTTAGGCTCAGCGCTTATCTCATCGTCTTTCAATAGGTTTTGAGTATTCTCTTCTGATGTCTCGGTGTTAACCGCTGTGGCTGGCGTAACAATGACATCTGAAATATGCGATCGATCGCTATCGGTGAATACACGCTCGACTATCTGCGTGTCGTCTTCTATTTCGTTGATTGCTTCAGGTTGGTTTATAGATGTTTGCCGTTTTTTTCTATTCCTGGTTAAGAGCATTACAAGAGAGATGAGTAATACAATAATTCCGAAGCCTGTACCGAAAACTAAAGGATCGTTCCAGAGAGAATCCAGGGGTTTTTCTTTTTCGGGAGGATTGAGTCGCGATAATTTTTCTTTGCTTGATGCCAGCGCAAGCTCGAGCATTTCGTCTGTTATTTTACCATCACTGTTATCTTGCAGCAGTCTGAGTTGCTCGTCTTTTAACTGAATGAGATTGCGTAGAGAATTTACTTGCCCTACAACGGATTGCAAGCGATTTTGTAACACTTCATTTTCTTTTTTAGCAGCTTCTAATGTCTCATTAGCTAATGCCTGCTCTTGACGCATATTACTTAATGTAGACCTGAGGTCGTTACGGTTTGCGACATTGTCAGTACTGGATTCGGAAAACGGCTCTCCCTCCGGTGTTACCAATGCTAAACGTGCTTCATTATTGAGATCAAACCGTGCACGAGCCAATGAAGGATCACTATTCCCATTTTTGAGACCGATGGCGGCTCCTGTCGACGCGGCTCTTTTACTTTGCCGTTCTTGTTTTTCCTTCATCCATATTTTATGATGTCTTGCCATAACGGCCTGCGCATCGTCTGGAGAAATTGCGGTAATACTCGCCCGGCTATTTAACCTAAGAACGGAACCTTCTTTTAGGTTGTTCATATTCTGACGATAAAAAGCTTCTGGGTTTTCCAGATATAATGCATAAATCATTTGCTCTATCGTCACGCCTTCAGGCATTGTTTTATCGGCGATTTTCCACAGCGATTCATTTTTCTTAACAGGTGCGTACAATACCTGGAAATCTTTATTTCGGGAGTTTTGATTTTCGATCCCAGGCATCGGTATAACGCTTGTCTTTTTATCCCGATTTATTGCAGGTTCTTGGGTTTCTAATACATGGCGGGCCTCAGGCGCTGAAACTTGTTCAGGTTCTTCATCAAGAAAAATCGGTTGATCCAACAATGCGGTGAACTCTCTGAGTAAATGTCCACCAGGCCAGTTCACTTCGATAAGAAAATTCAAAAATTCTGATTCTATGGGATGGGTTGATGTTACTTCAATATAGCTTTGTTCTTTATCATTTTTTTTAACAGAAAAAACGAGATTTTTAAGTTGCTCTGTGCGTTCAACACCTAATCTTTTAAAAATGCTTTCCGCTGCTAAAGTTACTTCGAGTTGCGCTAGTTCTGAATCGTCAGCATCCTCAATGGCTATGGTCGCCGCTAATTTTTGCTGGAGTAAACTACTAACATGCATATTTCCAAGCTCTAGAGCAGAGGCTGAAAACGAATAGGACAAAGAAAATAATAGCACAGCAACGAAAAAAACAACTTTTTTTAGCAATGAACTAAGGATGGTAATACAACTACTTAGACCCAAACGGTAAAGTAATACGGGAGAAAATTGCCACCCAGAATCGTCCATATTGCAAACAAGCCTTCTAATAGCTGCTAGTTCTTCATTGTATAAAGTCATTGCGCTCAAAATAAGTTATCTTTGATTTTTTATTTTAAGTACTTTTCCACTAATACCTCGGCAATTTGAACGCTATTCAGTGCCGCACCTTTACGAACATTGTCAGCAACTACCCATAAATTGAGGCCTTTTGGATGAGAGATATCCTCACGAATCCGTCCAACCCACACGGGGTCTTGCCCCGCTGCTTCAGATATTGCTGTCGGATAACCGCCATCTTCGCGAATATCCATGACTTTTACGCCTGGTGCGTTTTCAAGCAAATCTTTTGCCATTAATGTTGTGATTTTTTCTTTTGTTTCAATGTGTAGTGATTCTGAGTGTCCAAAAAAAACAGGCACGCGTACAGCGGTAGGATTTACCTCGATATTATCATCGACAAATATTTTTTGGGTCTCCCAAACCATTTTCATTTCTTCTTTGGTATAGCCGTTATCCATGAATACATCAATCTGCGGCAATACGTTAAATGCAATCTGTTTTGGGTAAACTTCTGACTTAACATCTTTAAAACTCAACAGTGCGGATGTTTGTTTTGCCAGCTCTTCTAGTGCTTCTTTTCCGGTACCTGAAACCGCTTGATAAGTGGAAACATTGATCCGCTCAATACCGACCGCATCATAAATAGGCTTCAATGCCACCAACATCTGAATGGTAGAGCAATTTGGGTTAGCAATAATCCCACGCTCTGTATAGTCCGCAATTGCTTCGGGATTAACTTCTGGAATCACCAGGGGGATATTTTTATCATATCTGAAGTGTGATGTATTATCGATAACAACACATCCTGCTTTCGCTGCTTTGGGCGCATAAATTTCTGAAATCTGACCACCTGCTGAAAACAAACCAATTTGTACTTTAGAAAAATCAAACTCGGCTAAATCAGTGACGCTAATATTTTTCCCATTAAACTGAATTTTACGGCCTGCCGAGCGACTACTTGCTAGCGGATAAAGCTTACCCACGGGAAATTTTCGTTGTTCTAAAATAGATATCATTACTTCGCCGACCGCACCTGTGGCTCCCACAACAGCTACATCATATTTTTTTGTGTTATTGTCCATTGGTTCATCCCTATTTCATTAATCGGCCATATTAATTGACGACAGAGGAGGCTGTCTAAGAACAGACTCCTAGTCTGCGTTATTGCTGAGGCCACCACTGCCTATACATTCATGCGCAGTATTTTCTAAATTTTGATTCATTCCAGCTTCATGCCAGTACTCACGCATTATTGACGCTACGACAGCATCGCCCATTTCTTCAGTGCCTACTTTTCGACACTCTTCCGTGTGAATGTCAGGGGTACGTAGTTTTTCATCTAAAACCGTGGCTACCGCACGTTCAATTCTAGCGGCCAACTCCGGTGCATCGAGACTGTAGCGCAACATCATCGCAACTGACAATATGGTCGCCAGAGGATTTGCTATACCTTGTCCTGCGATATCAGGAGCAGAGCCATGAATCGGCTCATACATGCCTTTGTTGTTCGCATCTAGAGAAGCCGAAGGTAACATACCAATAGAACCCGTTAGCATTGCTGCACAGTCTGATAAGATATCTCCAAACATATTGGTAGTGACAATAACATCAAACTGCTTAGGGGCTCGAACAAGCTGCATGGCCGCATTGTCGACATACATATGGGTTAATTCGACATCCGGGTAGTCTAGAGCGAGTTCGGTCATTGTCTCGCGCCATAATTCAGTACATTCCAGTACATTTGCTTTATCTACCGAGCATAATTGCTTATTTCTTTTTTGTGCGGCTGCAAAAGCAGAGCGTCCAATGCGTTTAATTTCGGACTCATTATAAACAAGTGTATTGAAACCTTCTTTTTCGCCATTTTCCAGCCTCCTTATGCCTCTAGGCTGACCGAAATATATCCCTCCTGTCAGCTCTCTGACAATCATGATATCAAGTCCAGATACGATCTCGGGTTTTAAAGACGACGCTGCTGCAAGTTGTGGGTATAATATCGCAGGGCGTAAATTTGCAAAGAGTGTTAATTCTGAACGCAAACCCAGCAAACCTTTTTCCGGTCTCATTGAGATTTCTAAAGATTCCCATTGGTACCCACCTACCGCACCGAGTAGTATCGCATCGCATTCTTTGGCGAGTGCTAGTGTTTTCTGTGGCAATGGACTTCCTAGCGCATCGATTGCAGCCCCCCCGATAGGTGCATGCTCAAGCTCAATATCTAATGCAAATTCTTGTTTGAGACATTTAAGTACCTTGCTAGCCTCTTGAACTATTTCAGGCCCTATGCCGTCACCGGGCAATACCAGTATTTTTTTTGTCATGTTGCTTGTACTCACTCTTAAACTTTAATGGGTAACTCGAATATTTATCACTATATTGAGCATATTACAGATCGCTAAATAACCAGGGTGTTTCTTGCTTCCTGCGCAGCTCATATTTTTTAATCACATTGATATGCCGGAAAGTTAAAGCTATATCATCGAGCCCCTTTATTAAACAGTCTTTTCTAAATGGATCTAGTGCAAATTCAATAACTTTATTTTCACGAGTAACGATAGTTTGCGCGGGTAAATTAACCACCAGACTATAACCCGGTTGAGCAAACGTATTATTAAATAATCCAGCAACGATAGCAGAGTCCAAAACGATAGGAAGAATGCCATTTTTAAAACAGTTGTTATAGAAAATGTCCGCAAAACTAGGCGCTATAATAACCCGAAAACCATAATCTTCAAGCGCCCAAGGGGCATGCTCTCTACTGGAGCCGCAGCCAAAATTATCCCGTGTTAATAAGATACTGGAATTCCGGTAACGTGTTTGATTTAAAATAAAATCAGGATTTGGCTGACGTTTACGAGCATCCTTCCCCGGCTCACCAGGATCTAAATAACGCCATTCATCAAACAAATTGAGGCCAAAACCAGAACGTTTTATTGATTTTAAAAACTGTTTGGGGATAATCGCATCGGTATCAACATTGGCCTTATCCAACGGCATAACAATTCCTTCCAGTGTCGTAAAAGTTTCCATTAGGTATTACTCCTGTGCAACGCACGTGCATCCACAAAATGCCCCTTAATCGCAGCAGCTGCGGCCATAGCCGGACTAACGAGATGGGTTCTTCCGCCCTTTCCCTGGCGCCCTTCAAAATTTCGATTTGATGTTGAGGCGCAGCGCTCGCCTGCCTCTAGGCGATCAGTATTCATGGCAAGACACATCGAGCAACCGGGTTCACGCCACTCAAAACCTGCGGCTTTAAATATGACATCAAGCCCCTCTTCTTCTGCTTGCTGTTTAACAAGACCGGAACCTGGGACGACTAAAGCTTGCTTAATATTTTGCGCGACTTTTTTACCCTTCGCTATTGCTGCGGCACTGCGTAAGTCTTCAATTCTTGAATTAGTACACGAGCCAATAAAAATTTTGTCGAGTTTGATATCTTGGATGGCAATATTTGCTTCAAGCCCCATATAGTTAAGCGCTGCAACCATGCTTTCACGTTTTACCATATCATCAATTAGTGCTGGATCAGGTACGCGTGAATTGATATCAACCACCATTTCTGGCGATGTTCCCCAAGTGACCTGAGGCTTAATTTGCGAGGCATCTAGCTCGACTACATTATCAAATTTCGCATTTGCATCACTGTGTAAATCTTGCCATTGGCTAATGGCCTGCTGCCAATCTGTTTCCTTGGGTGCAAAGGGTCTTCCTTTTACATAGTCAATGGTCGTTTGGTCAACCGCAATAATGCCCGCTCTTGCACCGGCTTCAATGGCCATATTACACACTGTCATCCTAGCTTCCATGGAAAGCGCTTGAATCGCAGTTCCTGCGAACTCGATGGTATATCCAGTACCGCCCGCCGTACCTATTTTAGCAATAATGGCTAAAACGATATCTTTGGCACTAACGCCATCCTCAATCTTGCCATTGACCTTAACTTGCATGTTTTTTGATTTACCTTGGATTAAGCATTGAGTTGCCAATACATGCTCAACCTCAGAGGTGCCGATGCCAAATGCTAAGGCCCCAAAAGCTCCATGTGTGGCCGTATGAGAGTCTCCACACACCACCGTCATACCGGGCAATGTAGCGCCTTGTTCCGGGCCAACAACATGCACAATTCCTTGGCGAATATCATCCATCGGAAACTCTGTTATATTGAAGTCATTACAGTTTTGATCCAATGTTTCAACTTGGATACGTGAAATTTCATCTTTTATTCCAATACTTCTATCCGTGGTAGGAACATTGTGATCCGGTGTTGCTAAATTCGCGGCCACCCGCCATGGTCGCCTTTTATGAGTTCTGAGTCCTTCAAAGGCCTGCGGAGATGTCACTTCATGTATAAGCTGTCTATCGATGTAAATTAAGGCAGTACCATCGTTTTCTTGAAGTACTACATGAGCATCCCATAATTTATCATAGAGTGTTTTTGCGATCATTTTCTAATTCCTCAGGTTTATCCCGTATTTAGGCGCTTTAATTCGGACCTTGTTCTCCAGGGGCTTTATTTTACCGAGCATCTTTCTATTTCTGCAATTCATATTTATAATGCCATTCATTCCTAGCGGGAATAAATGAATTTACAGGAAGGTATTAATGGAAATAGCTAATTTACATGCTTTTGTTGCTGTCTCAGAGACAGAGTCCTTTTCCGAAGCAGCCCATGAATTGTTTATTACTCAGTCTGCTGTCAGTAAACGAATATCGAATCTGGAAACCTCGCTGAATCAAAAACTGTTCGATCGCATTGGCAGGTCATGTCAATTAACCTCAGTGGGTGAAGCATTACTGCCCAAAGCCAAGCAAATTCTAAATGCTATCGATGATGCAAAAACAACAGTGGATACATTTTCAACAGAAATTTCTGGAAGCCTGAATTTCGGGACAAGTCATCATATTGGCTTACATCATTTGCCTCCCCTATTAAAAAATTTCACAGAGAATTATCCCGGCGTGAAGGTGAATATTTCTTTTTTAGATTCGGAAGCCGCCTGCGAGCAAGTTCTTGCGGGAAAATTAGAATTTGCGATGGTAACTCTGCCCAATAAACCCATTGAAAACCTGCATCAGTCTTCATTATGGCATGATAAATTAAGCTTTGTGATCAAGCCAGGGCATCCATGGGCGCATGCTGAACAAGTCCCTCTCACCGATTTAGCAAACGAGCCCGCAATATTAACGAGCTTAAACACCTATACAAGGAGAATTTTGAACAGCCAATTTGAGTTAAAAAAGATTAAGCTACAATCTGGCATTGCGACTAATTATCTAGAAACCATTAAAATGTTGGTGGGAGTAGGATTAGGTTGGAGTGTATTACCAAATACCATGTTAGGCCCTGAAATAAGCGCGTTTAATGTAAAAGGTATCGCAATTGCGAGAAAATTAGGTGTGGTGACCCACGCCCAAAGAACATTATCTAATGCTGCAAATACTTTTATAGCAATAAAAACGTCATAATACCGAGTTTCTATGGCTTAATACGGTGTTTGAGGTATCGATTAATAATCGTTGTCGAGTCTCGGAAAATCGATATCTTGAAAATCATCGATTTCGTCAAAATATTCTTCCATCATTGTGTCCCATTCGTCATCAATTTGGATAGATATTGGCTCTTTATAGGCATCATCCATGCGCATGGGATCTTTGACTCCTTCATATTTCCCCGTACTAGCGGACGAAGTGCTTGTTATCATTCTAGCCATTATTGCCACCTTTCACTTTTTTGTTGGGTAAATTACATACTGTAGTAATGTGTTAATCGTCTGGTATGGAATTTTATTTACTCAGAACCCCAAAAAAAGCGTGAATTAATTCACATTAATTCGCAATAATCTTAGATTCCGCAGATAAGCGTTACGAACAATTAAAAAAATGCGAGAAAAATTTTAGATAAGCAAGATGAAATGCCTTGCATCGGGGGGAAGTAATGAGTTCTTGCTAATATAATTCTATGGAAGAGGTGTTAGGAACGATAATCAAACCATGATCTTGACACAATGCTATCACTTCGGAAAGCAACAAATTGAGTTGCTTTTTCTCATCTTTATGGTACATATGTTGGTTAGGGCAAGCATAATACGCACGTTGGCATCGCTGACCTTGATAAGTAATAATTTCAGCGACTCGCGCATCATGATACATACGAACATGAAATTCTGAATGATTTATAAATGAACTTTTAACCGACTGACTAATAAAAAATTTGATCAGTGTAGTATAGGGAGTTTGCTCTAATATGCAAATTTTTAGCGCATACTGAGGAAGTTCATAGTTGATATTTCGAATTTCTTTGATGACGAGTTCAGGCATTACCGCTAGTAAATTTCGATAATTTTCCTCATAGAGTCTTTGACAATTTGCTAAGTGGGGCTGCAACAACATAATTTTTCCTGATTCACTAATTTCTTTCTTACACGTCTGCTGGAGCCTGCCCGAGAACAGACTCCTAGGAATCGATCACCCACTCTTTCATACGTGCGCGTAATCTTATCATTGCTTGGCTAAGGAGCTGGCTGATCCTAGATTCACTAACTCCTAATACAGAGCCAATTTCTCTGAGGTTTAGCTCAGAGTCATAATAAAGAGTAACGACCATTTTTTCTCTTTCAGGTAACCCAACAATAGCTTCTTTGAGTTTTTCCTTAAAGCGCTCATCTTGAATTTTATCTAACGGAGATCGAGTGCCTTCTCTGATTTCTGCATCGAGCACCTCTTCGGTTACCCCTAAATCTTCAAACCCAAACATTTTGGCGGTATTGGCATCTTGGAGAATCTTATAGTACTCATCCAACGTAATATTAAGTTCTTTTGCTATTTCATCGTCGCGAGCATCTCTGCCCGTTTCTCCCTCGATTTTACGCACGACTTGAGCTAACTCTCGAGTCTTACGGTGAACCGACTTAGGCGCCCAGTCATTGCGTCGTAATTCATCTAACATTGACCCGCGAATTCGAATACCTGCATAGGTTTCAAAACTAGCGCCTAACTCAGCCTTATAATTCCTCGATGCTTCAAGCAAACCGACCATTCCAGCCTGTATTAAATCATCAACAATAACTGAAGCCGGTAATCGAGCCATTAGATGATAAGCAATGCGCTTTACCAGTGGCGCATAATTTTTAATAAAGTCATTTGAAATCTCACCATCTTTGAATTTCTTATAAGATTTTGAAGGCATATAAACCGCCGTATTATTATCGTATATGGATAGAACGCATATTTTTTGTACAATAACATTACGACATAAACTGGGTAATACTTTAGCTTATTCTTTCATATTACCCTTTATCTATTTGTTTATTATAAAAAAACCCCTTTGGTTAATCCAAAAGGGTTCCTGGTTTCTCTATTATATTTGATGCTCTTAAACTAAGGCAACAGTACTCGCTTGTGGGCCATCCATTCCTTGTTTTTCGGCAAACCGTACCGAAGCACCAATTTCTATCTGCTCAATATCATGATTTACTAAGCTATTACTGTGAAAATAAATTTGTCGACCATCATTAGTCACCATAAAACCATATCCCATATGTGGGTAGATCTCTGTTATTGTCGCGATCGGCACCGTACTGTGGGTTTTTATTTCTCCTCGTCTTTTACGCGCAAAGTTCTGTATTTGTCGTCTTGCAGCATCAAATGCATCCCTAATAGCGATATATATGTCTTGGTCAGGCTCTCGTTTGACGATCAACTCTGAACCGGGAACGCTAATTATGATACTGACATTATATAATGAACCTTGATTCTTATGCTTATGTGGCGCCTCTACCATTAC
Source organism: Gammaproteobacteria bacterium (assembly GCA_027021445.1). Taxonomy (GTDB): domain Bacteria; phylum Pseudomonadota; class Gammaproteobacteria; order S012-40; family S012-40; genus JALUUH01. The sequence continues at coordinate 64,876 of JALUUH010000130.1, read as the reverse complement.
ACGACAGCCGATAATTTTGTCATAAAAAGTTTCAAGTTTACTGACTTTTTGCTTGATGATATCGGATGCGTATTTCGATAAGGAAAGTTTTCGTGTTGTTATTTGCAACGGAAGCTTCACTAATGATCTCCTTTATAAATAATAACATTTCAATGAATCTTGAAGGTGTATCTACTACAATAATACTCCCCTTTATAGATACAAATACTTTTTTTTAATGATAAGCATTAATTTTTTTTGGCGCTATTTCGTTTATTCATTCAAATAATACTCACCACATTCTCTTTACTTAGCATTCCGTATGTTCAACTTGATAATCATTAACAAGCGTCATTAAATTGTCTGCTGTAACCGTAAATTATGTTGAAGAGAGTCAACATATTTTCGAATTTTAATGCGTATTATGACTCTAACTAACTAATTACAGAGATGTAATTAAATAAATTAATCCATTACGCGGAGCTTACAGAGCTATTCATCTATTATGGCTTGTATCTTGCTCACTGATTTACCATATTATCAACTAGATTTTTAGTTTTTTTTCATGCACTTAACGGTAGAATAAATATTTATTTTGGCTATATACGGTAAGGTGCAAACACTCATTGGGAGGCAAGTCTGGTGAGCATATTCAATCACTTTCAAACACGCTTTGACGCATCAAAAGAAGAAGAAATTTCCATTCAAGAATACCTTTCTATTTGCAAGTCAGATGTTTCTGCATACGCCACCGCCGCCGAACGAATGTTAGCAGCCATCGGCGAACCAGAAATGCTCGATACCCGAAAAGATCCACGATTAAGTCGATTATTCTCTAATCGAATGGTCAGAGTATATCCTGCATTTAAGGATTTTTACGGCATGGAGGACGCGATAGAAAAAATAGTTTCTTATTTCAAACACTCGGCACAAGGATTAGAAGAGAAAAAACAAATATTATATTTATTAGGCCCGGTTGGTGGAGGAAAGTCTTCACTGGCAGAAAAACTAAAAGCATTAATGGAAGTAATGCCTTTTTATGCCATCAAAGGTTCACCAGTCAATGAATCGCCTTTAGGGTTGTTTTCTGCTGAAGAAGATGGCGACATTCTTGAAGAAGATTATGGAATTCCTCGTCGATATCTCAATGGCATCATGTCACCGTGGGCGGTTAAACGATTACATGAGTTTAATGGAGATATTACCAAATTTAAAATTGTTAAACTCAAACCATCCATCTTATTACAAGCGGGTATCGCAAAAACCGAACCCGGTGATGAAAACAATCAAGACATCTCTAGCTTGGTAGGCAAAGTAGATATTCGAAAGCTCGAAGAGTTCGCCCAAGATGATCCTGATGCTTATAGTTATTCGGGCGGCCTATGTTTGGCAAACCAAGGTTTATTAGAGTTTGTTGAAATGTTCAAAGCGCCGATAAAGGTGTTGCATCCGCTGCTAACCGCAACCCAAGAAAGTAATTATAAAGGCACCGAAGGATTAGGCGCGATACCTTTCGACGGAATTGTATTAGCACATTCCAATGAATCTGAATGGCAAACATTTAAAAATAACAAGAATAACGAAGCTTTTCTTGATCGAATCTATATCGTGAAAGTTCCTTACTGCTTACGGGTATCTGATGAAATAAAGATTTATAACAAACTGCTGCGCGAAAGCTCTTTATCAGCAGCGCCATGTGCGCCAGACACACTCGAAATGATGGCTCAATTTGCCATACTTTCGCGCTTAAAAGAACCAGAAAATTCGAATATATATTCTAAAATGCGGGTCTATGATGGTGAAAATTTAAAAGACACTGACCCACATGCAAAATCATATCAAGAATATACCGATTTTGCCGGCGTTGATGAAGGAATGACAGGATTATCCACTCGATTTGCATTCAAGATCCTGTCACGCGTTTTTAACTACGATAACACTGAGATAGCGGCAAACCCTGTACATCTACTCTACGTATTAGAACAGCAAATAGAACAGGAACAATTTTCTGCTGAACTTGAAGAACGTTATTTGTCATTTATCAAAGGTTATCTTGCCAGAGAATATGTCGGTTTCATCGGTAAAGAAATACAAACAGCATATTTAGAAAGTTATTCTGAATATGGACAGAACATTTTTGACCGCTATGTTACTTATGCGGATTATTGGATTCAAGATGAAGATTATCGTGATCCCGATACGGGTGAAATATTTAGTAGAGCGGCACTCAATGAAGAGTTGGAAAAAACAGAGAAACCCGCAGGAATTAGTAATCCAAAAGATTTTCGCAATGAAATTGTCAATTTCGTACTGAGAGCAAAGGCGGTAAACAAAGGCAAAAATCCAAAATGGACAAGTTACGAAAAACTCAGAAACGTCATTGAGAAAAAAATGTTTTCAAATACCGAAGATCTCTTGCCTGTCATTTCCTTTAATGCTAAGTCCTCTTCTGAGGATAAGAAAAAACATGATGATTTCTTACAGCGTATGTCCGATAAGGGCTACACCTCAAAACAAGTTCGTTTGCTCTGCGATTGGTATCTACGTGTGCGCAAATCTTCTTAGAAGGATGTCATTTTGTACAGACTTGTTGATCGCCGCCTCAATGGAAAAAATAAAAGCGCTGTAAATCGCCAGCGATTCATTAGGCGCTATAAAGGCCAGATTAAAAAAGCAGTAACTGATGCGATTGCTGGTCGAAGTATTACTGATATTGATAGTGGCGAAAAGGTGTCTATTCCGTCCAAGGATATTTCAGAACCTACTATCTATCATGGACAAGGTGGGCGAAGAGATATCATTCACCCGGGAAACCATGATTTTGTTCCAGGAGACAAAATTCCTAGACCAAGAGGTGGAAAGGGGAACGGAGCGGGAAATAAAGCGAATAATAAAGGGGAGGGTTCGGATGATTTTGTTTTCGAACTTAGCAAAGAAGAGTTCATGGAGTTCTTCTTTGAGGATCTCGAACTGCCCAATCTGGTAAAAACAAAACTAGCAACTGTTTACGAAAAAAGTAAATCTAGGGCTGGGTTCACTACCGCAGGTGTTCCCAGCAATATCAATATTCTTCGCTCCATGCGAAGTGCTCAAGCTCGAAGAATTTCTTTGAGAAATCCCTATAGAAAAAAAATAAAAGAAAAAGAAAAAGAATTGGAATTGCTTTTACGAGCAGTTCTGAAGGATGATTCAGCTATTTTATTATTAGAAAAAGAAATTGAAGGGCTTAAACGAAAGCGTGATGCTATTCCCTTTCTAGATACTTTTGACTTGCGCTATAACAACAGAGTTGATATTCAAAAACCAACGACACAAGCGGTCATGTTTTGCCTTATGGACATATCGGGATCAATGGATCAAAAAAAGAAAGACATGGCTAAACGATTTTTTATTCTGCTGTATCTTTTTCTTAATCGTAATTATGAAAAAATAGAACTTGTCTTTATTTCGCACCATACTATTGCCAAAGAAGTATCAGAAGAAGATTTTTTTTATTCGCGTGAAACGGGGGGAACCGTTGTATCTAGCGCTCTCCATCTCATGATTAAGATAGCGAAAGAACGCTATTTAGAAGATGAATGGAATATCTATGCTGCGCAAGCTTCAGATGGTGATAACTGGCATGACGACTCCCCACTATGCAAAAAATTATTGGAAGAAGAGATTATGCCGTTTGTGCAATATTTTGCCTATGTGGAAATTACACCGCAAAACCATCAAAGCCTATGGTACGAGTATGAAAAAGTAGTATCTTCTTATCCTAATTTTGCCATGCAACAACTGCATGATCTCGCTGATATATATCCTGTTTTCAGAGAACTTTTTAGCAAAGAAAAAGAAACCTAGAACTGACTATGAAAAATAAGCCTATATCAGAGACCTCCGAATGGACTTTCGACTTAATTGAACAATACGATAAAGAAATATCGAGAATTGCCCAAAATTTTCGTTTAGATACCTATCCTAATCAAATTGAGGTCATCACTGCTGAGCAAATGATGGATGCTTACTCCTCTGTTGGTATGCCGGTAGGTTATAATCACTGGTCTTTTGGAAAGCAATTCATGGAAACCGAGAAAAAATATCGTCGAGGGGAAATGGGATTAGCCTATGAAATAGTTATAAACTCCAATCCTTGTATTTCATACTTGATGGAGGAAAATTCAATGATGATGCAAGCACTCGTCATTGCACATGCCGCGTATGGACATAATTCATTCTTCAAAAATAATTACTTATTTAAACAATGGACTTCAGCTGATGCCATTATTGACTATCTTGTCTTTGCAAAAGATTTTGTTGCTGACTGCGAGAAGAGATACGGCGAGGTTGCCGTTGAAGAAATTTTAGATTCTTGCCATGCACTAATGAATTATGGAGTTGATCGGTACAAGCGTCCACACCCTGTTTCCATGAAAGAGGAGCACGCAAGGCTAAAAGACAGAGAAGCTTATATGCAGTCTCAAGTCAATGAGCTATGGAGCACATTACCAACTCTTGAGACCGAAAAAGAAGAAAAAATAGTAGAACGTTTTCCGCTCGAACCGCAAGAGAACATTCTCTATTTTATTGAAAAAAATGCGCCTTTACTCGAATCCTGGCAACGAGAAATAGTGCGAATAGTCAGAAAGATATCGCAGTATTTTTATCCGCAAAAACAAACCAAAGTAATGAATGAAGGGTGGGCAACATTTTGGCATTATACTATATTAAATCAGCTTTATGATGAAGGATTAGTAACCGATGGATTTATGATTGAATTTTTAAAATCACATAGCAATGTTACTTACCAACCTCCTTTTGACGCACCTCATTACAATGGGATTAATCCCTATTCTCTTGGCTTTTCAATGATGAGCGATATTCGACGAATTTGTGAAAATCCCACCGCAGAAGATACCGAATGGTTTCCAGATTTAGTTAACACAGACTGGATTGACAGTCTGGATTTTGCGATGAAAAATTTTAAAGATGAAAGTTTTATTTCTCAATATTTATCACCTAAGGTTATGCGTGATTTAAAGTTATTTTCGGTACTCGATAATGACAAAAATCGAAATATCGAAATATCGGCCATACATAATAACGAAGGATACCAACAAATACGAACCTTGTTAGCAGACCAGTACAATCTAGGAAGCCAAGAGCCGAATATTCAAGTTTATAATGTTGATATACGTGGTGATCGCGCACTGACTTTACGCCACGAGCAATATAATCGCAAACCTCTTGCTTCAACAGTTGATGAAGTTATGAAACACTTAACACGATTATGGGGATTTACGGTACGGCTAGAAACGGTTACCGAAGACAATAAAGCTGAATTCACCCTTGAACAAAAAAATAATAATGAAGTTTCATCATGAACCAGAATTAATTAAGAAATGGATTTCGTTGATTCCTCGGAGAGTTTAAACTGCGCTTTGCTTCTCGATTATTTTCACAGTATGTTTTAGCCTTACGATTTCGTATTACTCTTTTTTTTGTCGGCTCATGGTTGGATTTTAAAAATACGCCACATAAAAATGCAAAAATAAGTGCATTCGCGGGTATTCTCAAATTATAGTCAGTAAGACTATGTAATAGCATTAAAAATATTCCGATACCGCATCCCATTTGAATATAGTTAATATCACCCCAGTCTTTGTTTCTCATCAGTTGAATAAACTTCCAACTAATTATGGATAAAAAGCCGATAAATAGGATAACAGAAAAAATGCCTAATTCAGTCATCCACTCTAAATAATCATTGTGCGCGTGATTAATAAAATGCTGGATATTATTTGGTTGAAAACCTAACAAAACGGATTCATAGGTACCAGGCCCACTACCGAGCGGAAAATATTGGCTAATGGCATCACTGGTAACTCGATAAATCGTCCAGCGACTATCTGTAAGAGGATCCTGATCAGCAAAGCGCTGGAAAACAGGAGCTAAGCCAATCTGAGCTGCAATCACCAGAACAAGCGTCACTAAGAATACTATACCTCGAATGCCTCTCTTACGATTTAGCTTAGGCGTAAGCAAAATGGCGGATAAGAAAATACATAACATGACGAGGGCTATACCTGTTCGAGAACGCGAGAATACTACTCCCAAAATAAGTAGCAAAATGACAACACCTACACCTGCAATCAGTAAAGATTCTTTATCTGCCAAATAAGCAAGCTTGGTTCGCCAATGATGGCGAGAATCCTTACTGATTCGATGATTAAAGCAAATCGCCCAATAAGCGATGGCTAATGGTAAAATCATTTCTAGTAAACCAGAAAAATGATTGCGGTTAGGATAAGTTCCCACCGCATTCGTGCTGTGAGTCTCGATCCCAAAGCGTATCCAGTGGTCAATGCTCGTACTAAACTGCATGAGTCCAATGATTGCCTGCAGCGCACCTAACAAAATAAGAAACTTGATGACATCAAACAATTGCTTTTGATTTAAGAAAAAGCAACTCATAAAAATCGCCGCAATAGGGATTATAACTAGGTTAGAAAGTTCGGTTGCTAGTGAGTTTATTGAAAAAGAATGAAATAAAACGTCTTGATGTTCTAGTAATGAAAGTACTTCGTAATAGCCTTCTCTACCCGGTAGTACCGCCCACCAATCGATAGGAATAGGTATTAAGTAAAGTAGCGGTATCGAAACAAAAATAACAATAAAGTAACGCAAATACCGGGGAATGACTAAAATCCGTTGCGGCTGGGATATCATCAATAATAACAAAGCAAGACCTAATAGCTCGATTAACATCAGTGCTATAGGTCGATTACCGCCGCGAAACAATGGTGCTAAGACCAACAAAATGACCACTAAAGCAAAAATAATTTGGCTCAGTTTAGTCGGTGGATTCACATTGTTAATCATCCCACCATTATCCTAGAATCCGCAGTTGGAGTGCGCATATTAAGAGTATAATAGAAGGGAAAGACAGCCTGATGAAACACTCTAAACAGACTATTCAGGACTAATAGCCCCAACACCACCACCACCAGCAATAGTTGAGAATAACACGGCGCCAGTTAATGTTGCTGGGACAGCCAGTTTCGCTGCAAGTCCTGAGAAAACTCTACCACCTTCGGTACCACTTTGTTGATCTTCTGGTAATTCCGTATTTGAGCCAGCATCACCCGAATCAGAAGTTGGCTCATCTAACCCAATAGCAGCAACTAGTTTAGGCCCCTGCGAATTAATTGTATTTGAATTCTGAGCACAAAGATCAGATTTATCCAGCTTAAATAATTCATTTGAGTTCAATCGTGCAGCACAGTCATTTCCTTGTAATAATAAAGCAGAAGAGTTCTCTAGCACATATACTTGATCGCCAACCTCTAGCTCCATTCCAGTACCTACTTTAACAAACACTCCATCCTTGTTTAGCATAACAATGCCTGAAATTTCACCAACTGTTACTTGCTCTGCAAAAACATTCCCTGACACCTGTCCAAGTATTATTAAGAACAAAGCTATCCATTTGTTTTTTCTCATTACTTACCTTTTTATCATTGTCGTTTTTATTTAATGCAGTTTCACAATCGATAAATCATCAAACCAGAGACTGCCTTTTATTTTAAAATCAGACTTATTTTTAGCTTTAGTCACTAGCCAAATATCTTGCATATTGCAATTCTGCTCAGGAACCTTGAATTCTACCTCAAAAGACTGCCAATGCTCCATCCCATTAAACCGAGTGCTTTCACCTAAAACGGCTTTTCTTCCACAAGATATCCGCCAACTAACCCCTCTATTACTCTTTAAACCGTCTTTTTTAACTTTGCCTTTAAAAAGATAACGTCCAGCACTTAATAGGGTTTTTTGGCGAACATGATGAAACGCTGTCGGTTTATTTAAAAAAGTGACTTTTAAGGCTTTATTTCCACTAGCACCGACATTTGATCGAACACGATCAATTTTAGCGGCCTTGTTTTTATAGGCATGCCAGTAAAAACCATAATGATCAAACTCATTTTCAAATCCGCCATCATACAAATAACCTAGTGATTCTCTCTCTGTTAACGACAAGCCAGACAGCCACACCATATAAGCTTTTTGCCAGTTTTCTCGTTTTACTAAGTATCTTATATATTGTCTACGAATTGCAGGCTCTACTGAATTTTTCACGTCAAGTCTTGCGTCATATAAGGCATCTACTATTTCAATATCATGCTTATTAGATTGCTTGATTGCGAAAGCAAAAAATCTCGGCCACCACTTCGACGCTTGTTTTGCTGCGTCTAGGATAGCTGCACGCATGTCTCTATTATTAAGTTGAGAATATATAAATTCAAATAAAATGGTATCAAAATGATGAGACCTTGTCATTGCCTGAGACCAATGCTGGAATGCTTCAGTAATGTTATTATTTTTATAAAAATAGGAAGCAACTGCGATGTTTACTTTGGCATCAGCAGGATACATTTCTCCTAATAATCTCATCGCTTTATTCGCTTTTGCAACCTCACCTTGCTCAGCCCAGTGCTCGGCTAGTAAGACCAACCCCCGAGAATCAGAAACATTACTAATAATAGATTCTGTTAAAGAGGACGTAAAAAAATTCGTATCAGATGATAATTGCGATAGGCTCTTAGAAAACAATGCTTGTGAGTTAGAAGAATTCCACTTCAACACAGTGTCTATATTTTTTGTTGCAACATCCGTTGAAAAATACTCAGAAAAACCGAGAGAAATTATGCGCCAAATCAAACCCAAAGCCACAAGAAATAATATTGATTGATAGGCTCTAATCAAAGCAAATCCCGAAACGACTATTTATCTTTATACACCGAAAAAAAATAAAACAGAATTTACGGAAATATCGCTCTTAGGAATGGGCACTCCTTATTCCTCACTATAAGCATGATACATTTCTTTAAATTTTATTTTTCCCCTTTCCTTTAGCACAACTAACCTTATTGTACCTTCGAAGCTTTTAGTCTCGCCTTCCCCAGATTTAACCGTTCTAACAATAAAATCACCAATTCCCGAGGCCTTGTTTTCCTCGATATTCCATTCAAGATTATTGATGCTTATGCTTCGCCTATCTGTCGAGCTAAAAAGCCGGGAATAATCTTTTGCAATTCCCATCCGGCTTTTTCTATCATTGGTAATCGCATTTTTGTAAAACAATCGAATAAACTCTTTTAAATCACCCTCTTCATAGGTTTTATAAAACAAGCTCATTACGGAATTAAGTTCTTTTTCCGATATCATGGAATTACTTCTGATAACCGCATTAGAATCAAGCTCATTAGACGTTTTAACTGAACTCACCTTTGGTTTCTGATCCCCTTTTGCTACATTGTTAGCGGCAACTTTATTTTTCACCACTATGTTATCAATTTTCGACTCAACGGTCTTTTTAACAACAAGTTCATTAGCAATTTTTTGCCCTGAATTATCTATACTTGACAACATTGGGTTTGTTACATCATCAAGCAGCGCTGGCTCTCCAAATTCTGAATCACTATTAAGGATATTGTCTATTTGGTTTATTTCATGCTCTTCGGTCAAGGAAAGAGGAATATCCTCACTCTTCAGGCCTGGAATTGAGTTTATAGGGGGTGAATCAAAAAAATCATCCTTATTCAATACCAGTATTGAGGGGTTTAATACAAGGATCAAACCTAACGTAATAGAAATCAGAACAGCTATAATCATTTTGATTTTTTTATCTAAACCAAAAGTTTTTTCCGTTGATTTTACTGCTTGTTTTAAAGGGGGGGCATCTACAACACGAGGAACGTCCGCAAACTCATTTTCTGTTTGTATTTCATGATCAAGTTCGACAATTTCCAAAGAGTCAAGAAAATAGTCGTAAGCATCCCGCATTGTTTTTTCTCTTAACGAGACATAGGCTTGATTGATTTTTATCGCAAAAGATTCGTTCCATAACGCTGAGTCTTTCTCCTGATCAGGTTGAAAAAGCTTAAACATAATTTGATAGTGTGCTTTAATCTGCTCTTGACTAGCGGTCTTAGTTAGACCAAGTCGTCGATAGTAATCGGAAGCATTGGATAACAATATTTCTTTAATGAAACGCCGAGCTGCTTCTTTTAGATCTGCTTGGGTTAAATCGGTAAGCCCTTCAAAATCATCTAAATCAATATGTAATTTACCCATTGCAACTCTAAAAAGTTCGGCAATACCCGGCGGTAAAACGGAAGATGAACGTAACAGCTCTTTATACTCGTTAGGATTTTGGTAATAGTCTATAGCCAAGGCAACTAATGAGAACCCAGGTTGTTGATTTAAATACTGGGGTTTATGTTCAATATTTTTTCTCGGTGATATTTGAGTATTATTTCTTGATTTGTGAAATGTTGTTGCATCCGCATAAGATCTGCTTTGCCCTTTGCGTTTTTTAGATTTATTTTTTGGTTTTGTATTAGTGGGGTGCTCTTCATCGATAGTTTCATTCTTGTTTTCATTTTGCGCAACGATTTCAACAACTGGAACCTGGGTATTCGTATCTATTTCATCAGGTGCCGACAACTGTGCATTTTTTACAATTTCTGTTTTCGATATATCTGATTCAAGAAGCTCTTCTTCTTGTCGAAATTCTTCTTCAATAAGTATAATCTCTGAAGGCGTAGGTTCTTCAATCGTGGTCAACTCAAGAGATGTCTGTGCTGAATCTGTTTCCTTTTTCGTTGGAGAGTCAGATTTATGGGACGTCACTTCATACATCAATTCCTTGGCTACGTCCTTTACGTGTGTATCATTGATCTCAGAAATATCTTCTAAAGAAGCAAATAACATTAATCGATCACAAAAAGTATTGATACGTCTAGGAACACCTTTTGTTAAGGTATAGATATAGGCAAAAGCCCGTTGAGTAAACGTGGGGTTTTGTTTCCATCCAACATGATTTAACCGGTGAATAATATAGGCACGTGTTTCTTTCGCATTTAATGGATCTAGATGTGTTGCGGCAACGACTCGCTGGCGCAATTGTTCTAATTTTGGGTCATACAAAGCATCTCGGAACTGTTGCTGCCCCAGGAGAAATATTTGTAACAAAGCATGCTTTCCCGCATAAAAATTGGACAGCATGCGAAGCTCTTCTAAAGAACCGAACGGGAGGTTTTGCGACTCATCGACCACTAATAAACAATGATAACCAGCTCGGTACTTGGTGAGAAAAAAGCGCTCAAGTCTTTTTAATAAAGAAGCTTTAGTTAGGTTTTCGTGTTCTAGGCCAAATGATGCGGCAACCATCCGCAATACATCATCTGCTTCGAGGTGCGTGGTATTTAGCTCTGAAACAATAATTTTATTCTTAGCGACTTCATCTAACAAGGCTCTTGCGAGCGTGGTCTTCCCTGTTCCGGGCGAACCCGTAACTACGATAAATCCTTCTCTTTGGGTTAAACCATACCGTAAATACGCAAGCGCACGCTTATGCCCCTTACTCCCAAAAAAGAAACGGGGGTCAGGACTAAGTCGAAATGGAGATCCTGTTAAACCAAAATGTGTTTCGTACAATTAGCTCACCTAAAAACTAAAATAACTAAAATAACTAAAATAACTAAAAACTTATTTATCTTGTACCACTAGTTCTGAATAATACTTGTGATTTATTTCACACAGGTAGCTTTGGGCTATTTTCTTGGTCTCGCTCATAGGAATAATATTGTCCATAATAACCGTACAATCCGTGTTTTGCGTCTATTTTTGTTAATATGCCGCCCATTATATTAGCGTGCGCTTTAACTAATCGCTTTACACTCATTTTTAGCATGCCTGTTCTGGTGCTGCCTGCCTCAGCAATCATTGCCACCGCAACAACCTGTTTGCTGAGTATTAATGCATCAGCTAGACCGAGTACCGGAGGGCCATCTATTATGACATAATCAAACTTATGCTGTGCAATAGTGAGCAATTCTCCCATTTTTTCACTTGATAATAGTTCTGCAGGATTTGGACAAACGGGTCCGGCAGGCATAACAAAAAGCCCTTCAATTTCAGTATCCTGAGACACATCGGCTGGCCCAGTTTCAGATGTCAGGTAATTGCTCAATCCAATATTATTCCTGATCCGTAACAGTTTATGAATAGATGGATTCCTTAAATCACCATCAATAAGCAAAACCTGTTTATTCAATTGGGTAAACGTAATCGCAATATTCAGCGCCGAAGTTGTTTTTCCTTCTCCAGGCCCAGGACTAGTGATTAATAAACTGGTAGGAGCACCCTTGGTGGTACCAAAACTCAATGAAGTTCTGATTGAACGATAAGCTTCGGCTAACATTGAGCCAGAGTCATAATGCGATAACAGCCCTAAATCAGATGTTGATACATTTTCACTCACCACCGGTACTAAACCCAGCGAAGGTAGCGAAACCAGTTTCTCAAAATCATCCGCTTGCTTTAAAGTATCATCAAGATGCTCAAACAAGAACGCGAGTCCAATGCCTCCCAATAAGCCAACTAATAATGCGAGTAACATATTGATCACCAGCTTCGGTTTGTGTTTTTTATCAGGCTCTACAGCAGCATCGACGATGAATATATTATTCGAGCTTATACCCCCTGCTACACCCACTTCTTTCATCCTTTGCAATAAACCTTGATATAATTCGCGATTTGTTTGGACTTCTCGTTGTAAAATATTATATTGAATACTCCTATCTTGCAGACCTAGTACATTTTCTTGCAAAATAATTAATTCGGCTTTAAGTAACTTCTCTTTCTCTAGTGCAGCTTGGAACTGAGATTTGATAGCCACCCGAATACTGTTTATTTCTTCAATAATTTTACTTTCAATTTTTTCAATTTGTCCTTTTAGCTGCTGCATTGTAGGATAGGCAGGTTTATAAATTTTAAGTTGATCAGAATACTGTGCTTCTAATTTCGCCAAAGTATGTTTTAACTCTTGAACAACTTTACTGGATAAAACTTCAAAAAAATCACTATTTGTTGTTTGATTATACGTTGCTTCTGCATCGATTCGATCTTGACCCGCTTTAGATAAAGCGACATTCATTTCAGTCAATCTTTGGCTGTCAATATTTTGGCTAGAGCTAATATTTACAATCTGGTTTTCTCGGGCAAATTTTACTAACTTTTGTTCTGATTCTTCGAGTTTTGCTTGTACTTGGGCTAACCGGTCTTCTAAAAATGTTTTTGCGTAAGAAGAAGCTTCAAAGCGACGCTCAAGATTCATATTTATAAAATTATCAGCGTAAGTATTAATAACCTGAGCGCTCAAAGAAACATCTGGCGAATCAAAATGTACTCGGACTAAGCGAGAGTTTTTTACCGGCTCTATCGTCAATTGTTGCAAAAAATAATTTATCCACAATTCTTCTTCGTTTATCGCCTCGGTAGACGCAGTTTGACCCGACAAGGATATCAGCATCGAACTCAGTATTGATTTTTTAATCACTATTTTTTTAAGAATGGGGTTTGAATAAAGATCTAGCTCATCAACAACACGCTTTGACAAGCTTCGACTTTTTAATAATTCATACTGAGTTTGATAGAAATCTTTGTCCCGTGATGATTCCACAGGGTTAATATCTTGAAACTCCAATACCTTTGCAGGCTCGCGTTCAATCTGTAATAACAAACTAGCGCGATATATCGGCGTCATTAAAAAAGTAGCGACTAATGTAGAGAGCAACACCACAAAGAGAAATAGTAATATTATCCAACGGCGATTAATAATTATATGCCAGTAATCTCTTAGATTAACGTCCTCATCATGTACATAGGTATTCGCAACGATACCTGTTGCGAGCTTTCGCCGGTCGTATATCGAACGATCAACTCTTTTATTGCTGCGATCTTCATCATTTGCAGCATCTTTATTCAACAGCTGTGTCATCTAAATGGGCTTCCAAAGTAAATAAATCCTCTTAAAGTATCGGTAAATCGTTTAATGAATGACAAGACCGATGCACGATGCACAATAATAATATCATTACCCCTCAGAATAGGGTCTTTTGCTTCCCCCGTTCGGATATCAGCGATATTCAAAACATAATTTTTTGTCTGCCCATCTTTTAACTTACGAAATAATTGGATATCATCTAAATCTGCAAGATCGGTCAAGCCCTCAGCTAAAGCGATAGCTTGCAATAATGTGGTGCGTCCGGTTAGTGCAAATATGCCTGGCTTTTTAACTTCGCCTTCAACCGTAATCCGTTGGCTGGCGTATTCTTTAATAAATACACTTACATGCGGCTGTTGTAAAAATTGCTGGGTAAGCTTATTGGCAATATCGAGTTCTAATTCTTGACTGCTAAGATTCTGGACAGATATTACGCCTAACAAAGGCAATGTGATATTTCCCCGAGAGTTGACCCTAACCGTTCGAGAAAATTCATCGACTCTGAAAACTTCTATCTCTAATAAATCATGTGGCCCAATTCGATAGTCTGAATTTGTCTCATGCGTGCTCAGAAGATCGTTTGCATATTCAATCCCTGAGTCGTTTGTTTCCACTGGAAATGGGGTAGAAGATTCCGCAGCATTAACTTGATTAAATACTAACAAGCATAGCAAAATCAAGCAGATAAGCAGTCTATCTACCCATAAGTGATTCAATAACCGAATTGTTAAAGATCCTTTTGCTATCAACTACAAATCCTAAGCTTTAAAGTGCTAAAAGAGCAATTATATCAACACAATAGATACGGCACCATCATATGACTATTAATTTACTCACACTTAGAAAGTGAATTGGCTCAATACTTAGCGATAAGATGATGTTTTATATTATCTTTTAACGGTATAAACTTAGCAAAAATAGATTAAATTGGTATTTATCCCTGATGATATGAATGCTCTACAGGATAGATCAATCTATATGCAGCGACGCTTTTTCTAGATATATTAGGAGGACAAGCCAATGAAGATTGACAGTTAAGATTAAGTTACAAACTCTGACAATGCCTGTCCGAGAACAGACTGACCTACTGAGAACAAATCGGATGCGTATATTTCCGATCCAACTCGTTCAATATAGAAAAGCATCTGCAGAAATTTCATGCAATTTTGTCATAGAATTTGGCTTTTTGTTACTATTAATGCACTGTTATAAAAGTATTTCCGGCGGCTTAAGTAAAAACTCATATAAAATACATGTTTTGTTTGATAGCACCAACTTATAAAATTAATAGGAGGGAACAACACTAATAAACCCAATTAACCGAGGAATATATATGCAACTCACAATGTATACAGACTATTCACTTAGAACATTAATATTTCTTGGCCTAGCGGGAGAAAAGCCCGCAACGATAAGTGAAATTTCAGACTTTTATAATATTTCGCGAAACCACCTTGTGAAGGTTGTGCACAATTTATCGAAATCAAAATTTATCATTTCCACACGTGGAAAAGGCGGAGGTATACGACTTTCAAAACCTGCAAAAGATATTGTAATTGCTGACGTTGTTAAACAAACAGAACCTAATTTTCATTTAGTGGAGTGTTTCAACGAAAGTAATGAACAAATCTGTACCGTGCTACCTATCTGTGCGCTAAAATCTGTTTTAGAGGAAGCAATGAATCAATTCAATAAGGTGTTAGAAAATCACACACTTGAAGATGTCATTAAAATAAATCGACAAATTGGAGACTCCCAGCATAAAGTTATACATTTTTTTGAAAATAGATAACTTTTTAATTATGCGCAAGGACTAGCTATGACTGAATATACTAAAATATTAGTTGCTATAGATATTTCAAAAGAAGCTGACTTAATACTGAAAAAAGCTAATACGTTTGCAAAAGTATTTAACTGCACACTTTCTATTATCCATGTCATTGAACCTCTAATTATTGACAACACTTATGAAGCATTTTCATTAGCTTCAGCAGAAATGGAAAAAAATCTTGTAGAACATTCAAAATCTTTTCAAGCAGAAACTATAAAACGGCTTAATATTAACGCAGTGCAAATGATAACAACAATTGGATCCACCAAACATGAAATAATAAATACCGCTAAAAGCAATAGCATAGATTTAATCATACTAGGAACCCATGGACGACATGGGCTTTCAAGACTACTTGGCTCTACCGCAAATGCTGTATTACATGGAGCACCGTGCGATGTATTGGCAATAAAAATTAGGGAATCATGATCCACGGTTTTAAGATGCCAGAATATAATGATAACTGAACACCTTTTCGCCCCTTATATCCGAATATTAGGGAAAGGAAAACGCGGCTCACGTGGACTCACTCAAGCTGAGGCCTATTTATCTATGCAGATGATTTTGCAAGGCGATGTAGAGCCATGCCAGCTAGGTGCGTTTCTTATGCTCTTGCGGGTAAAAGAAGAAACTTCTGAAGAAATTGCAGGTTTTGTCAACGCGATAAAAGCCTCTCTTGAAGTTCCAAGCACGCTTCCTCATATAGACCTTGATTGGTCGTCCTATGCAGGAAAAAGAAGGCAACTGCCGTGGTATATACTTTCTGCATTATTACTTGCAGACCACGGATATAAAGTTTTCATGCATGGTACGGAAGGCCATACTCAGGGACGACTATACACCCGTGAAACTTTAGCAGCGCTTGGAATTGCAGAAAGCACATCATTGAAAGCAGCGGTGAACAAGCTCGCAACGAATAATTTTGCCTATCTCTCTCTTGAGTTTCTAAGCCCAACGATCCATGAGATTATCAACATGCGCCCCTTACTCGGCTTGCGGTCTCCGGTGCATACCATTGCTCGCATGTTAAACCCGCTACAAGCCAAACATGAAATTGTCGGCATATTTCATCCTACTTATAGTGATATTCATCAACAAGCCGCGCTGCTGCTTGATCGCCCCCACATGGCCGTGCTTAAAGGGGAAGGCGGCGAAGTTGAACGCAACCCAGATTCTCCGGTAATAGTAAAAAGTGTGCACGAGAAGGTGTTAACACAAGAGGAATGGCCGCCCATGTTTGACGGGCCTCGCCACCTCAAAGATACTGAGATGGATATTCTCCAACTTAAATTGCTATGGAACGGTTCAAATAAGAATGAATATGGATTAGCTTCCATTACCGGAACCACTGCAATTATTTTAAAACTAATGAACCCAGAGCTGAGTCAAAACGAATCTCAGAATATGGCAAATAAATTATGGGCGACTCGAAACAAAGAAAAATTTAACTAAATTGCGAATTCTAGGAGCATTACGCGACATCATTGCCCGAAGGTATAATGAACTGATCATTGAGATAATCGGCAAAAGTTCGACACGCATCATGGGCGGTAAATACGCCTGCTAACCTACCCTCTTTAGTAACAATAGCGGAGCCTATATGATGGTTAGCCATGTGAACCAATACATTAGGTAAAGGCTCTAATATATCTACTATATAAGGACTAAGTGTGCAAATGTCGACCACCTTAAGGTCCTCGATAGGTGAACCCAAACCTTTAGACTTAGCCTCTTCAGTCACTCTCACGTCATTCTTAGCAATAATTCCAATAATATTGCAATGGCGCTCACCTTCTTTAACCGGTAAGTGCCCTATTCCGTGTTGATCCAACAGTTTTTTAGCATCTGCGACCGTAGAATCAGCGTTAACCCAATAAGGAAATGGAGTCATTACATGTTTAATAAGCGGTAATTTTTTCATATTCACTCCAAACTCCATATTTTAACCCAACCATCACTTGCAATCGTAATAAAACTAAAGGCATGAATAAGCTAGAACGTTACCATGAACATAATACATATAAAACTTTATCGAAATTTCAGGGCTATTACTCAATAAAGAGGCCCTCTAGGAAAGAAAAAACCCATAGTTGTCATTTATATTGGCAACGAGCAAGGAGACTTGAATGAGCTGCGATAACTTCCACAATTACTACGAAAGATTAGTCATTGAAGAAATCAAAAGAACATTAGGATCACCGAAAAAATACAATCAAGACTATTTTGCTGATATCGCATGTGTAGCACTCAACCACTTGCCGCCAAGATATGTTTGCCATGCAGTCGATATGCTGTTCTATCTTTCGCCGGTTGAGCGCAAAGAAATAGAAGATAAAGTAAGTAAGGCGGTAAAAGATGCCATACAATTTATTGAGCTAAAACGAAAAAACACCTGAACTCAAGTTTAAATTTAGTCCGACAATGCTCTCGCTTCCGCGATTAGATGATTATTTATTCCAATCAGTTCACGATTTTCAGAAGAAAACCGAATCGACCTTAATGCATTTTGCTCAGCTTGTGCATAGTTTCCCAATTTTAATTCAACCAAGGCAAGACGCTGCCATAACACTGCATTATCTGGTGTTATTCGCAATCCTCGCTGAGCAATCTCTGCAGCTCTATCAAACCTGTTACGCTGAATTGCCAGGTCTATTTCATCGATTAAATAACTCAAACCAGAAATTTGCTGTGCCGGTTCTTCTGTTTTTTCCGTTTTGAATACCTGAGGTTTGTGAGTAGCACAAGAGCTATATAAAACGAGCAATAAAATAGTGAGCGTTATTTTCATCATCTATTCAACCAATTAGAGAAATTCTTTTTTGACCTTGCCGAAAAACACTTAGCTTCTTTTTTAGGTGAATAATCCTTATAGATAGGAATGATCATAGCACTGCTGCAGTTTTTTTTAGAAAGCAATCCATTTTCGATATTAATCGGTAAAAATATTATTCCAGGCGGAGGCTTTAAATCAATACTCCGGATTGTCGTTTGATTCATAATGTCTGCCCAAACACGCATTGCACCGCTGGAACCGGTTAATCCGGTTGTCGAATTTTGATCGGTACCGATCCAAACAACAGCTGTTTTATTGGCTGTAAATCCTGCAAACCAACTGTCTTTTAAATCATTTGTGGTCCCCGTTTTTCCAGCAACACTCACTTCAGACTTTAATAAATGGGGCAATTTTCTAGCAGTCCCTAGCGACACTACTTGGTTTAAAGCCTGTTTAATTAAATATGCTGGTTCAGGTTTCAGTTTTTGAATGGTGTGCACCGGATACCTATTTTTCACCTCACCATCCGAATTTGTTACCCAGCGAATGGCTTGCAGAGGTGTATCAAATCCATCTGAAGAAATAATGTGATACATCTTTAGTACTTCCAACGGTGTAATATCGATCGATCCGAGCAATAATGAGGGATATATTTCACTGTCAATCTCAATATCCAGTTTTTTCAAGGTCGCCACAACATTTTCTAGACCGAGATTCAAGCCTAAACGCACTGTAGCAACATTATAAGAGGACGCTAACGCAATATATAGCGGTACTTCCCCATGATAAAGACCATCATAATTTTTAGGTACCCATTCATCGCCAAATTCAGGCCGATAGATAAACCGACTGTCATCTATTAATGAAACCAAATTATATTCTTCAGGGCGCGATAA
Source organism: Gammaproteobacteria bacterium (assembly GCA_027021445.1). Classification (GTDB taxonomy): domain Bacteria; phylum Pseudomonadota; class Gammaproteobacteria; order S012-40; family S012-40; genus JALUUH01. The sequence continues at coordinate 45,566 of JALUUH010000130.1, read as the reverse complement.
TGCCGTCAAATATACTGCGGGTTTCACCAAAGAACCAATAGGACGCCGTGCATCTAAGGCGCGATTAAAACCCAAAGATTTGGTTTGTCGTCCACCGACAATGGCTTGTACTTCTCCGGTACCATTTTCCGCAATAATAATCGCAGCTTGTAGGGGGTCATCGATTGACCCTACATTTTTATCTAAGTGTTTTAGCTGTTTTAATAAGGTTTTTTCTGCATTTTTTTGTAAAATGGGATCAAGGCCCGTGTAAATAATAAGTCCTTCGCTTTTTAATACTTCTTCGGGATAATTACTTTTTAACTGCCGTTTGACCAAATCAATAAAAGCAGGATAAAGCACTAAGGCAGACGTTTTCTTCGACTGTACTTTAATCGCTTGAATTTGATATTTTTTTGCTTCTTCATCACTCATAAGATTAATTTCAACGAGCGTGCTCAAAACAATATTTCTTCTCGTTTTAGCTCTATCTGGGAAACGCCTAGGGTCATAATATGAGGGACCTTTTACCAACCCCACCATAAATGCTATTTCACCTTTACTTAGTTCTTCTAGAGGTTTCGCAAAATAGAAATAACTGGCTAAACCAAAACCATGAATAGCCAATCGACCTTGTTGCCCCAGATAGACCTCATTTAAATAGGCTTCTAATATTTCATCCTTTGCGTATCTGATTTCTAAAATAATGGCCATAAATGCTTCATTAATTTTTCGCATAAATGTTTTTTCATTACTGAGAAAAAAGTTCTTTACGAGTTGCTGGGTTAAGGTACTTCCACCTTGCACTCTAGAGCCCGCTTTAATATTTGCAATGGCGGCTCTAATAATCGATAAAAAAGAAACACCGGCGTGTGAATAAAATTTTCTGTCTTCGACAGCGATCAATGTTTCTAACAAAAAGCTGGGAACTTTATTAATATTAACTAAAACCCGGTCTTCCAGTTTTTTTGGATAGATTCCGCCAATAAAAGCAGGCTCTAGACGTAATAATTTTTTAAAGTTTTTTCCATTTCGGTTCAGTATTTGAGTAATTTTTGATTTTTCAAAGAAAATTTGAAAAATCTGCTGAGGTTCGGAACCATCGGGATAGTCAAACTTTCGACTAAAAATGATCACCTTATTCCCATCGATAAAATACTCCCCAGGAGTATTCAGGCTGTTGACTTTACGATAATTTAACAGTTTTAATTCTGTCAGCAGTTCTGACCGCGATAAGGATTTTCCCTCATACAACTCCAAGGGCCGCGCATAAACACGTGAGGGTACTTCCCACCGGGCACCGTCAAATAAACGCTGTATTTTCTGATCAAGAGTATTGAGATAAACGAGAAAAAAAACGACACCTGTTACTACAGATAATAGTATTATATTTTTAATGGTTTTTACTTTCAATTCCGTTTAATCTCTTAGATTTCCATTTGGCACTTAGCCTGAACTTAAAGTCTGTCATGATTCAATTGTGTATAATAATCAAGCAAAACAAATACTGAATATTGCTTTATAATCACTCTTCCTGTTGTCATTAAAAACCTATATATTACAACGTATTTGATTGAAGTATCGATAAATTAAGGGAGGCAAAATGTCATTAAACATTCGAGCGATATTACTAGGAATCACGCTATTATTCACATTCATCCCAGCGGCCTTTGCTGAAGAGGCATTAACAAAAGTTAAACTGCAAACCAATATGGGGGACATTATCATAGAACTCAACGATCAAAAAGCACCCAAGACAGTGGCTAATTTTGTGGATTATGTCAACAGTGGTTTTTACGACGGAACAATCTTTCACCGTGTTATTTCAAACTTCATGGTTCAAGGCGGGGGATTTACCCAGGATTTTAAAAAGAAAAAAACTAAACCTGAAATAGAAAACGAGGCCAATAACCGCCTGAAAAATACTCGTGGCACCGTCGCAATGGCCAGAACATCAGATCCGCACTCAGCTACTGCACAATTTTTTATTAATGTTGTTGACAATAATTTTCTCGATTTTCGTGCACAAACAACCCGTGGTTGGGGATATACCGTCTTTGCGAAAGTCATCAGCGGTATGGATGTCGTTGACAAAATACGCAAGCAACGAACGGGGCCAGGTGGGCCGTTTGGTAAAGATGTTCCGCATAAAGCGATTATTATTGAAAAAGCATCTTTAGTAACTGCTGAATAAGCATAACTCCACTATGATTCGAGAAAAAGGCGGGTCTACGCTTTTTTTTTCTGATATACATTTATCGGAAAACAGGCCAAAGCTCAGCACCCTATTGCTCAATTACCTCCAGCAGATCGGAGATGAAATCACTGATATTTATGTAATGGGAGATTTATTTGAAGTTTGGCTTGGGGATGATTTAATCCATCCCAGTTATATGCCAGTGTTAAATCTTTTCAAGAAATTGTCACGACAGTTAAATTTGTATTTTATCCCCGGAAATAGAGACTTTCTTGTCGGTGCCCAATTTTCAAACTTAACGGGATTTGAAATTTTGGCTGATCCGATAATTATCGAATTATATGGTATACCCACTTTATTATTACATGGTGATTTATTGTGTACCGATGATCATAATTATATGGCTTTCAGAAAACAAGTACGTCAGCCAGAATGGCAACAACAATTTCTTGCATTGCCTAGCAATCAAAGAATAGAATTAGCGAAAAAAACTCGCGCTGAAAGCATGCAACAAACCGCACAAAAAGCGGATATCATTATGGACGCTAATTTAGCGACTATAAAAAGCTATTGCGAGAAATATCGAGTAAAACAACTTATTCATGGGCATACACATCGACCAGAAATTGGCACTATTAGCACTAACCATACAAGCATCCAGCGTTATGTCTTAGGGGATTGGGTAGATGCAATAAGCGTATTAACGGTCACTAAAAACAAATACCATCTAGATGACCCACGCGTCAACGCATAAGAGGAAAAACTGTGAATCTAGAAGCCATTGGAAAAACTGATCTTGGGCGTATGCGTCATGATAATGAAGATGATTTTCTCGTGCGCAAAGACGTTCCTTATTTTGTAGTCGCTGATGGAATGGGAGGAGCTGTTGCTGGCGAACTTGCAAGCCATATATTCATTAAGAGCAGTGAAGCCGTTTTTGAAAAACTTGAAGCCAGTCAAGAGCAAAAACTTATCCAAAGTTTTGTCTCCGCTAATCGCAATATTAATGATTATTCCCGGATTAACCGCGGTGCACAAGGAATGGGCTGTACGGCTGATTTATTAACTTTTAGTGAGCATCATTATATTGTCGGACATATAGGCGATAGTCGCACATACCTCATCAGAAATAATACCATCCGTCAACTGACATCAGACCATACCTGTGAACCAGGATCGACTGAAATCAATATCGATTTAGACAGCGCATTTACCAACAGCCCTACCAAAGAATCCAAAAATATTATTTATCGTGCAGTTGGCCATATGAAAGATCGTGAAGTTGATGTGGTATCAGATCGCTGGAAACCCAATGATATATTCTTAATTTGTTCCGACGGCCTCACCGACCTCATTGATGATCAAATTATACTGGATTCATTTAATAAATTTGATGTGTTATCTGAAATTGCTGATAGTTTAATTTTTAAAGCAAAACGAAAAGGTGGAAAAGATAATATAACTGTCGTGCTCATAAAAATTATGGAATAAATATTTTGTGAGACCTGAGGAGGGTATTCGTAATTATTTTAGCCTTCGTGTTGTAGCTGAAAAATTAAAAACTCACTTTAAGTCCAATATTGGCATTATTGGAAATATAAGCGATTTGCATACCCAGCGTACCAACTTGAAACATTCTACGGTATTTTTTGGGTAATATTGTTGCAATACCCGCATGTAATAAAGCCGTTGCGAAAAAATAAGTGTTAACTCTGCCGATACTAGGACATCTCCCAATAATAGGATTAGTTTCAGCATAAAGACCCTCGCCACATTGGCGTGCAATATCACGTGTTTGTCCCCAGTCGGTTATATGAGCTGCGAAGTACATGCTTTCAACTGCTGTATCACTCCAATCCCATTCCGCGTTAACTTTTGAGGAAAGCAAACAAAACACAGCAACCATTAGAACAAACTGTAATTTTCTCTCCAACATCGATAGACAACTCTGGTTAATAGCCTAGAGTTAAGATCGACGTGTTATTGTTTGAAGCTAAGTATAATTTGTGTGAAGTGCATCACAGTCTTTAATTCAACCGATTGCAAATGAGGATAAGCGGCTTGTTATTTTCCAAGATCAAATTGAATACCTTGCGCCAAGGGTAAATCGCTTCCCCAATTAATCGTATTGGTTTGTCTGCGCATATAGGCTTTCCAACTATCAGACCCCGCCTCTCTGCCACCACCGGTTTCTTTCTCACCACCAAAAGCACCACCGATTTCTGCACCCGAAGTTCCGATATTAATATTGGCAATGCCACAGTCGCTGCCCTGAACCGATAAAAAAGTTTCGGCATTGCTAACATTGTTGGTAAAAAAGGCAGATGATAAACCTTGTGGTACCGCGTTTTGCATTTCGATTGCTTGTGCTAAATCCTGGTATTTGAGTATGTACAAAATAGGTGCAAATGTTTCATCGCAAACGATTTCGCTTTGATGTTGTACTTCAATTAAGGTGGGTTCTACAAAAAAACCGGTGCCTGATTTTCTTTTTCCACCCAGAAGAACATTGCCACCTTCAGAAGTCGCCTTTTCAATGGCGAGTTCATACGTTTGCACTGCGGCTTCATCAATCAACGGCCCCATTAATGTCGAACTGTCTAGCGGATTGCCAACCACTACTTGAGCATAAGCATTTTTTAGTCGCGATAACAATTCATCATAGATATGTCGCTGGGCAAATAAACGACGGGTGGTCGTGCAACGCTGCCCTGTTGTTCCCACCGCACCAAATACAATAGCAGGAATCGCTAAATCTAAATCAGCTGTTTCGTCTACAATAATGGCATTATTACCACTACACTCGAGTAGATAGCGCCCCATGCGACCAGCGACGGTTTTTGCGACAAAGTGACCAACCTGGCTAGAGCCTGTAAAAGACATTAACGCCACGCGGCGATCAGCAATAAATCGCGCAGAAATATTATGATCGGCAGGCAAGAATAAAGAAAAAATACCGCTATATCCCATTTCTTGCATAACATCGTTACAAATATGTTGAACCGCAATGGCACATAATGCGGTCTTAGCTGAAGGCTTCCATACGACCGTGTTACCGCAAATCGCAGCAATAAAGGCATTCCACGCCCATACCGCTACCGGAAAATTAAACGCAGAAATGACTCCAACCACACCGAGTGGATGCCATTGCTCATACATGCGGTGCATAGGGCGCTCAGAATGCATGGTTTGACCATAAAGCATGCGCGATTGACCCACAGCTAAATCAGCCATATCAATCATTTCTTGAACTTCGCCATCGCCCTCTTGCTTGATCTTGCCCATTTCTAAAGCAACCAAACTTCCTAAGGCCGCTTTTTTATCGCGTAAGGCGTTACCAATCCGTCGCACTACTTCGCCACGTTGTGGCGCAGGCACTTTCGCCCAAGCGATTTGAGCGTGTTTTGCATTGGCAATCACCGCGTCATAATCCTCATTCGTCGTACACTGCACGCAAGCAATTACTTCATTGCTTGCGGGGCTGATCGATTCAATGCGGTCAGCTTTGTCATTATCGATCCACTGCTTAGGGCCTAGGCAAGTCACAATATTATCCGCAGACAAATTTAAGGCTTGCAAAATCTCCTTCATTGATCACCTCCATAATATTTGCCAAATCGATTATTGAGTACTTCATCTAAGCTAATGCTTTCCTGGGTTACAAAGCCAGCGTACTTATCAATATTATTAAGCACAATATCCATAACGCTGCAAATACCCGCCGCAGTTGTGACCTGAATGGAAGACCAACGTGCACCGGCTATGGTTTGTGGGTATACCTTTTTCAAATAATTCTGTTCAAATAAATGTCCGTTCTTTTTGCCCGTTACCGCAACATAAATTAACACCACATCTTGCTGTGTTTTTGGAATCGCGTTTTCTAGAATTCGCTTTAAAGTGTCTCTATCATCATCAAGCTTTAAGTCCTTCATTAAAAAGATAATTTCTTTACAATGACCTGGATAACGCATGGTCTTGTAGTTCATGGTGTTAACACGTCCGGCATAGGTATCTGCTAAAGTACCTAGCCCCCCCGAAGTATTGAATGCTTCGTACTGCACCCCATCTAATGAAATAGTTTCATAGCCTTCCAATGGCTGTAAGGCCACAAGCTCTTTTTTCTCAATGCCATAGCAGGTATTTCCATACTCATTAATCAAACCATCCGTAGACCAGGTTAATGAATATTTCAAAACATTATTCGGATTCACTGGCAATGCACCAACGCGCATTTTCACCGTATCTATGGTTTCAAAGTCACCCATTAACTGATTCGCCGCAATACTAATAAAGCCTGGTGCAAGGCCGCATTGCGGCATAAATATATTTTTTTTACCTTTGCTTATATCCAAGATATGTCGAGTCACTGCAACGTCTTCGGTTAAATCAAAATAATTAAGATTAAGTTCCGCACATAAGTCGGCAACGATGATATTGCAATAATATGGTAGGCCTGATATGACCCCATTAAATGCATTTTTTTGCAAGTAGGTGCGCATACTGCTTTTATCTTGCGCATCGAGTTCTGCAGTCATCACATTATCTAAGGATAAATCACTGACTATTTTATCAGCTTCTTGCACGTAAAGGCTGGCAAGGTGTACTTCGTAATCTTTTGAATCCGCTAATAAACAGGTAATCAAAGATCCAATTTTGCCGGCCCCTAATACCAAAACAGTTTGTCTCTTCATCGTTTCACTCCTAAGGAATGGGTCAAACTAAAATATATTCCTTATTTATAGTCTGCTTTTCTATGCCTGATTCCTGCAAGTCATTTCATATACGGATGTCATACCCATCGATAGTTCAAGTTAGATGCCAGCTATCGCTATTCTTGCAGAGGAAACAACATGAATGAATCCAGCCAGCACTTCGCTTCCGATTTGGCAAAAAGCCTCGTAGCACGCAACAAGCTATTTAGTCTTGCCACTAATCAAGCAGTAAAGGTGCAAGCGAAACAAGGTGAAAATGCGATAGCAAGTCTAGACTTAACGCCGTTTAATGCCAAAACTGCGCCGATAACTGCTTATCCATTTTTCGCTAATGTTAAAAACTCTTCGCAACTCATCATGGCTTATCAAACGGCTAAAGAAAGTTGCACATTTGAAGAAGACTTAGCGGGTGCCACGGAAAATATTTCCGACTATGCGACTGAGTTCCAACATGACATATTACAGTCAGCCAATGATCTGGCCTGCTATCAAATTCAATTAATCGCCAACTTTGTTAAAAATCTCGATACCTATTGCGCGATTAAAAGTGTGGAGTCTTTACTCAATAGCAAAGCAGACATTGCCCTACTAGAAGTAGCAGCGCAAAAGGGCTGGAATGTACATTTTGATCATCTTGCTATACGTTGTGCCAGTGATCAAACAGCTGATTCAAAAAAAATATCCCAGTTATTAATCAACGAGCACGGCTATACCGCTAGCCAAGTCGATGAAGAAATACATTATCAGTTTCCCGACGGTTGGAACGCCTACCCTGTTTATAAAATGCTAGAAAACGGCCAAGCACTCAGAGTGTTTGTCGACCAATCCGATGTCGATGACAAGCATCAAATTATCCAGCATTGGAATCACATTTATGGATATACCGCCCACCATCTCGCAATGCGCGCTACACGAACCGTTAACCAGCAAAAAGAAGATATCCCACTGGATGAAGTGATACAGGCCTTAACCGAACATGGAATATCAATCCTAAGCCCTACCGGCGCATATACCGATGGACTACTGCTGCAAGTATTTACCCGCCCAGAAAGGAATCAATCAATACCCGTTGAACTGATTAGAAAACTGCAAAAACTCGGAAATAATCTGGATAGAATTATTGAAAATGGGAAATTACTCGAAGTCGTATCGCGAACAGAAATGCGGGTGGAATATGCAATAAGGTTTTATGCTTTATATGACATAAAATATGACGCGACTAACCCGCTGCATTCTGTGCCGGTTTATACTTACTTTCTGCCCACGCAAGCAGCGCATGTGATTAAGACATCGCAGGAAATTGGGTAATTTTCACGTAAACCTCAATCTCTACGGATATATCATTTACAATATTTTTTCACATCTTTTAACAGAAAATACAAATATAATGGATCCGTATCAGGCTGGTTCGCAGTGAGTCGGCGCTACGTTTTATTGTTGCATTGTTGCAGGTTCATCTGTTTTAAAGTATTGCATGAGTTGTTCTAAACCTTTAGCTTGCTCGTCCATTGATTCGCTTGCAGCGGCAGCTTCTTCCACTAATGCCGCATTTTGCTGGGTTACTTCATCCATTTGGGTGATCGCTTTATTCACTTGCTCAATGCCTGTTGATTGCTCTTGGCTGGCGGCGGCTATTTCGGCTATAATATCGCTTACTTTTTTTACGGCTGCAACGATCTCTTCGAGAGTCTGCCCTGACATGTCTACTAGTTTTGACCCATCATCCACTTTTTCTACACTGTCCTGAATCAATTGCTTGATTTCTTTTGCGGCTCCCGCACTACGCTGTGCTAGGTTGCGTACTTCACCGGCAACCACGGCAAATCCTCTTCCTTGCTCTCCCGCTCTCGCCGCTTCAACGGCTGCATTTAACGCGAGCAAGTTTGTCTGAAATGCAATTTCGTCAATCACACCAATAATGTCTGCAATTTTTTTACTACTGGTATTAATATCACTCATTGCCTTAACCGCGTTTTGCACCACTTCACCGCCTTTTTCAGCTTGCTCACGTGCGCCTGATGCAAGCTGATTTGCTTGTTGTGCGTTATCTGCGTTTTGCTTGACGGTACTGGTCAATTCTTCCATACTGGAGGCAGTTTCTTGCAGTGAAGAAGCTTGTTCTTCGGTACGTTGGCTCAAGTCGGTATTGCCTTGCGCAATTTCTGCGGCACCAGAAACGATGTTAGTCGCAGAACCTTGAATTTGCCCAACCATGCTTCTTAAATTGTCGACTGTTGTATTTATCGCATCGCGTAACACCGCATATTCACCGCTGAAATCACCTTCCATTTTTTCTCTCAGATCACCTTCCGACATCGCACTCGCAACTCTCGCACTTTCACGCAATGGAATGACCACTGCCTGCAACATCCGATTAACGCCATCAGTAAGGCGACGTACAAATCCGTCATAACGTTCAGAATCGATACTCTTGCTTAAATCTCCGTCTATTGCAGCATCAACCAATTGTTGAACTTGGTTAAGTGCATCTGTTTGTGCCGTGATATCGTTGGCATATTTAACCACCTTAAAAGGTTTACCATTTAAGTCCAGAATAGGATTATAAGATGCATGAATCCAGACCTCTTTATTATTTTTGCCAATGCGTTTGTATTCGCCAGCGTCGTATTCTCCGCGGTTCAGCTTTTCCCAGAATTGCTTGTATTGCGCACTGCTCGCGTATTCAGGCTCAGCAAACATATTATGGTGTTTGCCCTTGATTTCATCCAGGGTATAACCAACGACACTCAGAAAATTGTCATTAGCGGTAATAATGGTACCGTCCATGTTAAATTCGATGACCGCTTGTGATTTGCTAATCGCATCGATTTGCCCTTGAAAATCGGCACTCTGTTGTTTTTGAATGCTCACATCGCTGGCATATTTGATAACCTTAAAGGGCTTGCCATTTAAATCCAGCATAGGATTATAAGATGCCTGAATCCAGACCTCTTTATTATTTTTGCCAATGCGTTTGTATTCACCAGCGTCGTATTCGCCGCGATTCAGCTTTTCCCAGAATTGCTTGTATTGCGCACTGCTCGCGTATTCAGGCTCAGCAAACATATTATGGTGTTTGCCCTTGATTTCATCCAGGGTATAACCAACGACATTCAGGAAATTGTCATTAGCAGTGATAATGGTACCGTCCATGTTAAATTCGATGACCGCTTGTGATTTGCTAATCGCATCGATTTGACTGTGAAGTTGCGACAATTCCAATGATTGCTCGGTATTTTCGTCTGGGCTTTGTGACATGTTCAATTCTTCCTCAGCGTTAATCCAGGATTCAGCTATAATGATTTCAAATTTCCTCATTAAAATCAGGCATTCGCATCATCTATTCTCTCGACAATAGCGGAACGGTCACGCTTTTTCTTAAGCGGACTCTGTCAAACTATACCCATGTCGTAACACATTCATTCTCTGAGTGAGTGCAATAAAAGCGCTCATTGCATTATAAACAAGCAACATAGCAATGCTGGATAGCGATCAACTGAGGATTCTAGATTGAAAGGTGTAGTTTTATTCGAGGTTTTGCGCTAAGGGAATTCTGAGTAACTGCACTTTCTGAAGACGAAAAGATAGGGTTCACTAACGTATTGTTCTAACTTAATTTAAATTGGTAGCGGGGACTGGATTTGAACCAATGACCTTCGGGTTATGAGCCCGACGAGCTACCAGACTGCTCCACCCCGCACCAGGAAGAGGCGTATACTACGCATCAAAAAATTGTTTATCAAGTCTTATTTTATGGTTAATTTATTTAGCTTAGATTTCTTCAGCAAAATACTCAATATTTCACTTTTGTGGTTTAATAGCACTCCCTAATTTTGGATTTATATTCATGAAAGTTTTAGTCGATTTTTTTCCTATATTGCTTTTTTTTATTGCCTATAAAATATACGGCATCTATACCGCTACTGCGGTGGCTATTATCGCCTCTGTATTACAAGTGGGATATTTTTGGTTCAAGAATAAAAAAGTCGAAAATATGCACCTTATCACACTCGCAATTATTGTCGTGTTTGGCGGTGCAACGCTTATTCTCGAAGATGAACTTTTTATTAAATGGAAACCAACGGTTGTTAATTGGTTATTTGCAGCGGTGTTTTTAGGCAGTCAATTCATTGGTAAAAAGAATATCGTTCAACGTATGATGGGAGCCGTAATAACACTTCCCCCAGTGATCTGGGTAAAACTCAATTATGCGTGGGTATTATTTTTTATCGCTTCTGGAGTGGCCAATCTCTATGTCATGTATAATTTTGACACTGACACCTGGGTAAATTTTAAACTATTTGGAATGATGGGTCTTACCTTTGCTTTTATAATATTACAAGGCATTTTCCTCATGCGTTATATTAAACCCGAGCAAGCAAAAGAAGGTGACAGCTAATGCTTTACGCCATCATCTGTAATGACTGTGATAACAGTTTAGAAAAACGACTTTCAGCACGACCCGAGCATCTGGAACGCTTACGAACACTGCACGCCAAAGGTCGGTTAGTACTCGCTGGCCCTCATCCTGCGATTGATAATATTGAACCCGGTGCAAACGGATTTTCAGGGAGTTTAATTGTCGCGGAATTTAAAAACCTCGAAGCAGCACAAGATTGGGCTGATAAAGATCCTTATCGCATTGCAGGAGTCTATGAATCAGTATCGGTTAAACCTTTTAAAAAAGTATTTCCATAATGAATAATGAAGAACGAATTGCATTAATTAAACATAAACTCACCGAGGAACTTAATCCCGAGTCGTTGCTTATTGAAGATGACAGCCATAAACACGCAGGCCATACCAGTGCACGCGGTGGTGGACATTTCAATGTCTCAATTGTTTCTCATGCGTTTGAAAACCTAAGCACTCTAAAAAGGCATCGCATGATTTATAAAGTATTAGAAGAGGATATGATTAATGAAATCCATGCCCTCAGTATAAAAGCTAAAACACCTTTTGAATAAAATAAATTTAAATGAGGATTTATGAAAAACCACTACCAGACTTATTTGACCGCATGCCTATTTTTTATGCTCACTTTCAGCAGTATTGCATTGCACGCACGAGATATAGTCGTTATTAATGGAGAACATATCACCAGCGATAATCTTGCTATTTATGGGCAGAAAAGAATTGGTGTAGCACCCGGTGAAAGCTTCCCACAAGAAAAATTACAGGAACTCATTGTCGAATTAGTTAATCGTGAATTGATTTATCAGGATGCACTCGCACTGAGCCTCGATAAGCAACCTAATATTGTCCTCGAAATAAAAGAACAAATAAAAAACATCATTACCCGAGCACGAATTAATAAACTTGCGGAGGATAACCCTCCTAGCGATAGCCAACTAAAAGCCGCGTACAACGCTCAAATTGTTGCGGCCACATCGACTGAATACCTTGCTAGGCACATATTATTGGATGATGAAAAAACAGCAAAAGCCATTATTAAGGAACTCAATGGAGGCGCTTCATTTGAGGAGCTAGCCAAAACAAAATCTACAGGACCTTCCGCGTCTGCAGGAGGAGATCTCGGTTGGTTTTCCGGAAATCAGATGGTTAAACCATTCGCTGATGCGGTTAAAAAATTAGCCATAAAAAAATACACTCAACGGCCAATAAACACACGTTTTGGCTGGCATGTCATTTATCTTGAAGACAAACGCAAAGTAGATCCACCACCTTTTGAAAGTGTCAAAGAACAGCTGGTCAAAATAGTACAAAATAAAATCATCAACGACTATCTCGAAAAGCTTCGAGACAAGGCGAGTATTGAATTCAAATAAGGAATGGGCACGACGCAACAAATTTCCTAGGAGGCTGTCGAGAACAGCCTCCTAGTTAAGCGGGTGTTCTCAAGCATGCCATAATGATTGAGAACACTCCCCCTAATCACCAACCTGATTAATCGAGAAACCGTTCGGGATCATTGAATAAGTCATTTAGCTCTGCTGCTAATATTATTCTAAGACCTAGTTTTTTTGCTTTTTGTAATTTACTACCCGCTTCTGCACCCGCAATGACAAAATCTGTCTTTTTAGAAACGCTTCCAGTGACCTTGGCCCCCAATGATCGAAGTTTATTTTTTATAATATCGCGAGATTCATTAAGTGTTCCCGTAATAACAAATATTTTACCCGAAAGAGCAAGCTTCTTATTATTGACTACGATGTCTGGCCAAGTAATCCCTGCCGCAAGCAGTTTATCGATCACTTCTTTATTATGATCCTGCTTAAAAAAAGCGATCACATTATTAGCGACAACAGGCCCTACATCATCAACCAATAATAACTCCTCGTATGTTGCATTCTTGATTTGATCTAATCCGCCGAAATAGTTTGCTAAGCTTTGTGCAGTTACCTCACCTACTTCTCTTATTCCAAGCGCAAAAAGAAATCGAGCTAATGTCGTTGTTTTACTATTTTCCAATGCATGTAAAAGATTTTGAGCGGACTTTTCAGCGAGGCGTTCTAAACCTTTTAACATATCTAACTTTAATGAATATAAATCCCCAACGTCTTGTACCAAACCTTCATCAACAAATTGATCAATAATTTTGTCGCCCAAACCATCAATATCCATCGCACGACGCATGGCAAAATGTTTAATGCCTTCTTTTCTCTGTGCTTCGCAGTACAATCCACCACTACATCGTGATACCGATTCACCTTCTAGCCTTACAACGTCTGACTTACAAACAGGACAATTTTCCGGCATGCTGAATGGCGTAGTATTTTTGGGACGCTTTGCCAACACTACTCTTACTACTTCAGGTATTACATCCCCTGCTCGTCTAACGATAACGCTATCGCCAGCCCTAACATCTTTCCGGTCTATTTCATCTTGATTATGAAGCGTTGCGTTAGTCACTGTCACACCAGCAACGGTCACAGGTTTCAGTCTAGCCACAGGGGTAAGCGCACCAGTACGGCCTACCTGGATATCGATACCTTCAAGTATGGTGAGAGCTTCAGCTGCAGGAAATTTACGAGCTATTGCCCAGCGAGGTGCTCGTGCAATGTAACCAGCTTGTTCTTGCTGCATAATAGAATCGAGCTTATAAACCACACCGTCGATTTCATATGATAATTTATCACGTTTTTTTTCGAGTCCATGATAGTAATTCAAGCATTCCTCTATTCCCGTCAACTTTTCGATTTCTTTACAGATCGAAAAACCCCAACTTTTTAATAACATCAGACGCTCATAGTGGGAATCCGGTAATTCAAATTCAGAGGTATCACCTAAAGAATAGCAATACATCGACAATGGCCGTGCAGCAGTAATTTTCGAATCAAGTTGACGGATACTTCCAGCTGCGGCATTTCGCGGATTGGCAAATATTTTTTCATTATTTTTTTTCTGAGCAATATTTAATGCTGAAAATCCTTTTATAGGCATAAACACTTCTCCTCTTACCTCTAGGATAGAAGGATAAGATTTGTCAACAATTTTCAAAGGAATACTATGGATGGTTTTAATATTATTCGTCACATCTTCACCTGTCGTTCCATCACCACGGGTTGCAGCCTGTATTAACACTCCCTTTTCATAACGCAAACTTATCGCTAAGCCATCCACTTTAGGTTCGGCAACATAGTGTTGTACTTCGCTAGACAGTCGTTCATTAATGCGTTTCGCAAAATCGATAACTTCGTCATCAGAAAAGGCATTATTAAGGGATAACATGGGAATTACATGTCTTACTTGTTTGAAGGCTGTTAGCACATCCCCCCCAACGCGCTGGGTCGGTGAATTTGAACTAACTAGATCAGGATATTGTAATTCAAACGCTAGCAGAGTTTTAAACAAACTATCATATTCTGTATCTGGGATCTCAGGGTCATCCAGCACGTAGTATCTGTTGCCATGGTAATTAATTTCGTCAATTAACGTTGAATAGACTTTTTGTAAATGAGCATCAGCAGAAAATTTAGGTTTTGACATGGAAAAACTTAAACACTAAGTTCTTCTTTAGCATGAGACGGGGCTTTCGCATATTGTTCAGCGAGTTTACGTAGTTGTTTTATTTTATTACTGCTTAACTCTTCCCTGTCCTGATCCAAAACTTTTCCTTGCATATGACGAGCAAATTTTTGCGCTAAATGCAACATCACACTATATGCATTAGATGGGTCATATTCAGGCAAAGGCAATGGTAGGCGCATAAAAAAGCTAACCCCGGTCGTGGTAAATTCAACGGGTTTTGATAAATCGAAATAACCAGGCTCTACAAGATTAACCACACTGAATAAAGGCATTGTATTGTTTTCGGGGTCAAAATAATGAAAAATATCATGCGGACCAAATACCATTCCTAGCTCGCCTAAAATATGCGCCAAGGCATCTCCAGGAATGCTAAATCCTTTTGGAGTGGTGACATGGAGAACAATAAAATCTTCTGGTACTTTATTTTCAACCAAGGTTTGAGCGTGTTGTTGCGCAATCACCGGTTCTTCAGTTCCTGTTTTTTGATCTAATGCTTGCTCATCATAATATTCGATTTGTTCTTCTCGCTGGTCAGCAAGGTTCCCAGAGTTTTGCTCGGTAGAATTTCGATCTGGAGTCTCGACATCAAATAAGCTATTTTGGACATCTAGCTCTTCAAGATCAATATTATTTATGGTATGAAAATTCGAATAGTCTTTCTTAGGCGTACCATGGGTCTTTCGCGGTTTTAAACTCACGACAATAATCGCACAAAGGATAACGACACTCGCCGCGATGAGAGTCAAACGCAAAGGATTAGAAAAAAATGCTGCAAGCTGTTCCATCATATTATACTGCAACCAATTGGCTTGCTTCTTCTACATCAACGGTAACCATTCTTGAAACCCCCGGCTCATGCATCGTAACGCCATTTAGATGTTCTGCAATCTCCATAGTAGCCTTATTATGAGTAATGAAAATAAATTGCACCTTGTCAGACATCGTTTTTAATAACTCACAAAAACGACCTACATTCGCTTCATCCAACGGCGCATCAACCTCATCTAACATACAAAAAGGAGCAGGATTAAGCTCAAAAATTGCAAATACTAATGCAACAGCTGTTAATGCCTTTTCTCCACCGGATAAAAGATGAATATTGGTAATTCGTTTGCCAGGAGGTCGCGCTAAAATGCTTACCCCTGTATCCAAAAGGTCTTCTCCGGTCAATTCTAGATACGCTTGCCCACCACCGAACAATTTTGGAAACATGCGTTTTAATCCATTATTAACAAAATCAAAGGTATCTTTAAACTTCGCACGAGTTTCTCTGTCAATTTTTCGAATGGCATTATCTAAAATTTCTAAGGCATCAAGCAAATCCTTAGTCTGATCTTCAAGATAGGTCAATCGTTCTTTTTGCTCGGCATATTCATCAATAGCCGCTAAATTAATCGCCCCCAGCCTGCTTATTGTAGACTCAAGATCACGAATTTTTTCCTGCCATGCCTCTAGTGTAGCATCTACAGGCATACTCTCAAATATAGCGTTTAAATCATAATCACTTTCGATAATACGCTCTTGAATACCTTGTTGCTTAACTTTGTGAGTCTGAGCGTCTAACTTGCACTGCCCCAGCACTTCCCTGGTCTGTTGCACGCGGTGCTCAGTTTGTATCTTACGTTCACTTAATTCGCGCATTTCCGCATCAATAGCTTCTACTTTTGCACGCGCATCCTGCAAACGTAATTCAATTTCCAGTTTTTGGGCGAGAAATTTTTCTAATTCTTCATCAAGTAAGGTGAGAGGGTTACCATCCTGCTGGCTTTGCTCTTCAAGGCTTTGTTTTCTCACGCGCAAAGAATCAAGTTGCTGTTGAATTCTTTTAATATTCTGCTGTGTTCCTTCCAGCGCTGTCTTCGTCGCTTGAAGCTCTATTTGCAAATTTTGCACAGTCTGTCGATCTGAGTTAGCTCTATCCCTCGCATTAAGCGATGAAGACTTTAATTCATCGCGTAATGCCGTTAATTCTTCACGTCTTAGCGTCAATGCTTCCATTTGCTCTAATGCAAGTTCTAGTTTGCTTCGTGCAGCCTGCACTGTCGTTCTGTGGCCGGAAATTTGTTCCTGAATTTCCTGCTGCTCTTCGGTAATTGTGGATTTACGCGTGTTTAGGTGGTCTAAGCGCGCGTGCTTGCCACTACGCTGTGACTTAGACTCACCTAAGCCTCTCTCTAATTGCGAGATGGTATCTTGAATGAGATCACGTTGAGCTTCCATTTCCTGAAGCACACATTTTCCATGTTTATATTGTTCTTCTAGCATTTCCTGTTGAATAATTTGCTGTTGAACTGCCTCAGATAAGCTTTTTAATTCTTTTTCACGGCTTAGCACACCGGCTTCATTACCTAGGCCCGGATTCATCGTCAACCAATTGCGACCCAACCAAACACCGTCTTTAGTAACGACCGAATGACCAGTACTTAAGCTTTGCCGTAAGTCTAAGGCTTGATTTAAGTTTTCGGCGCAATGAATATTCACCAGTAAATCGTCTATTGCTGAAAAACTATTATTGACCTTGTGAATAAGCAAAGAATGATGAGCGTTTTTTTGCGAGCCTGATTCCTTATTCTCCTCAACAAAACTTATTGCCGCCTCTGAGAAGCTTTCAAGCGCAGCAGAAATGTCCGCAATATCGCTCACACATAGGGCTTGCAAATGATTACCGAGAACCGTTTCAAGTGCTTTTTCCCAACCTTCATCGACTGCTAATACTTCAGCTAGGCGCGTTGCATCTGATAAATTCTGTTGCTCCAACCAATGACCTAGTTTTTCATCCCTTTTTCCAAAAGTATCTTCTTGTAAAGCTTCTAGAGAAGCCATGCGTCCATTTGCTCGTTGCAATTCACTCTGTATTTTGGCAAGAGATTCAGAGCTTGCTTGATTTTGCTGTCGTTGCTCAGCAATACTAGTTTGATTTTCTTGTAAAGCACCCAATTGCGTATCAATCTCACTTTGTCGCTGTGTAATCTGCGCAGCCAAAGCCTCTAACTCATTTTCCAAGTTTCCGGTCGCGATCGTTTCCACTTCACTTTTCAAACGTATAAAACGCTTTTCTAGCTGATGATTTTGCTCTTCTAAATGAGTGATTTTTGTGCGTTCAACTTCTGCCACCTGGGCAGGTTGATTAGCCGATGTATTAAATTCATCCCATTCTGTTTGCCATTTTTGTAAGGCATCATCTGCCGCTTCTTGGGTTTCTTTCGATAATTCGAAATTTTCCTTGGCGGATGCATATTGCGGCTCTAACTCGGCTGTCTTATGTATTAAGTCGCTCAATCGATGCTGATCTGTGTCAAATAATTTGTGTGCATCATCCCATGCAATAGTTATTTGCTGTAGATCATCAGCTATTTGTTTTTGGCGTTCTTTATGGTGTTGCCGCAATTGCTCATTACTCGAAATTTCAGCACCAACTTGATAGAACTGCGCCTGTATTTCACTCAGAACATCACTCGATTCAATATGCGCTTCCCGTTGCCTCTCGATACCCGCTTCTAATGAACGTTGGGTTGCAATTTCAGATTCCAGCTGGGTTTCTAGTCGCGTTAAAATCGATGATTTTTCTTTCACCATTGCATCAAATTCTTGCCACTGTAGCGCCAGATATTCGCCTTGTATTGCTCGCTCTTCAGCTTTTAATATTTTATACCTTTCGGCTGTCTTGGATTGTCTTTGTAATTTTTCGAGTTGCTTACCCAGCTCTTCGCGTAAATCAGCAATACGTGATAAGTTTTCCTGGGTATGACGTATTCTATTCTCGGTCTCTTTTCTTCTTTCCTTATATTTAGATATTCCTGCGGCTTCCTCAATAGTGACACGCAAGTCCTCTGGCTTTGCTTCAATCATCCGCGCAATCATTCCTTGCTCAATGATCGCATAACTTCTAGGGCCAAGCCCCGTCCCAAGAAAGATATCCGTGATATCCCGGCGACGACATTTTGTGCCATTTAAATAATAATTCGATTGACCATCCCTACTCACCAATCGTTTTATGGAAATCTCATTGTAATTGGCGAACTGCCTTCCCAAACCATCCACTGAATTATCAAATACTAATTCAATCGCTGCTTGCCCAACGGGTTTGCGGGAAGACGAGCCATTAAAAATGACATCCGCCATAGAACCACCCCGAAGATGTTTAGCCGAGCTTTCCCCCATGACCCAGCGTACGGCATCTATAATATTGGATTTTCCGCTGCCATTAGGTCCAACAACCCCTACAAGATTGCTTGATAAATATACAGTGGTTGGGTCTACAAAGGATTTAAAACCAGAAAGCTTGATCTTGCTTAAACGCATTTTCTATAAAACTCACAATGACTTGATTCAGAGATAATTCTACTCGGCAACTGAAGGCCGATTCAGTTAGAATCGAACCCGTAAAATTAACATAGAGATGAGTTTATGCCTACCCAAGCAAGTAAAAATCTTGAAATATTTGAAAACCCACAACTGGTTACTGATTACACTATTAAAATAAAAATCCCAGAATTCACATGCTTATGTCCGAAAACAGGCCAACCAGATTTTGCAACCATGCATATTCACTATGTCCCGGATAAAGCATGCGTGGAATTAAAATCTCTTAAGCTCTATATGTGGTCATTTAGAGAAGAAGGAAAGTTTCACGAAGCGGTTACCAATGAAATTCTGCAAAACTTAGTCGATGCATGCAAACCAAAATACATGAAAGTAATGGCTGAATTTTACGTCCGTGGTGGCATTTATACGGATGTGGTCACCGAATACCGGGCTTCTGACTGGAAACCCTTAGTTTCGGTACATCTGCCCTGACATCTAATCATTCACTTTATATCGGCATTGATGTGGGAACATCTGGGGTTCGAGCATGTGCGATCAATATCCAAGGTGAAATCATGGCCTTTGCTGAGCAGAGCATGCCCACACTGCTTAATGAGACTAACAGGATTATACAAGACCCCAATATCTGGTGGAATACCACCTTGTCTGTCTTAGAATCCCTATTTCAAGACTGTGATTCAACTAAAGTTAATGCGATTTCAGTGGATGGAACATCGGGTACTGTCTTAGTCGTGGATGTCGATGGCACACCACTAGATACTGCTTTCATGTATAACGACAGCAGTTGTATTGAGCAAGCCCAACAAATTGCTGAACTAGCACCTAAAGATTGCGCCGTGAACAATCCCAGTTCCGCGCTCGCAAAGCTTCTTTATTTACAGCATAAACATGGGCATGAAATCGCCTTCAGTCTTTGCCAAGCGAGTTGGATATCGGGCAAATTATCAGACACTTATATTTATACTGATCAAAACAATGCGCTTAAAATGGGTTATGATGTTAGTCACCAAACTTGGCCTAGTTGGATTAAAAAATTAAATCCAAGTTTATATCAAACACTTCCCTGCTCAGTAGAACCCGGCACCATTATTGGTCAATTAACGACGGGATTAAAAAATTTACTGAGGATAGATTCCAGGGTTAACATCGTCGCCGGTACGACCGATAGCATTGCCGCACTCATCGCAAGTGGCGCAACTAAAGTCGGAGAAGGAGTCACTTCGCTAGGGTCTACCTTAGTCTTAAAGCTGGTCAGCGATAAACCGCTATTCGATACGGATTGTGGTATCTATAGTCACAAATTAGGATCAAACTGGCTAGTAGGAGGAGCATCGAATTCTGGAGGTGCCGTTTTAAAACATTATTTCAGCTTGGATGAAATTCAACAACTCTCTAAGGAACTCAACCCAAATCAAGCACAACACCGTGCTTATTATCCATTAATTAGCCCCGGTGAACGCTTCCCAGTTAATAATCCCTTGATGAGTTCTGGCATTCCTCAATACCCCAAAAAAGATAGTGTGTTTTTACAGTCATTATTAGAAGGAATAGCGCACATCGAAAAAAAAGGGTATGAAAAACTCGCAGAGTTAGGCGCTCCTTACCCAAGCGTGGTATACAGTGCCGGAGGTGGAGCAAGCAATGATAAATGGACGTTAATTCGACAAAACCTGTTGGGGATACCCGTCAAAAAAGCCAGTAATGAAGAAGCTGCTTATGGCACCGCAATACTTGCATTAAAGTCAGTCACGAACAACACGGTTTATAATCGCAAGTAACTAAATCGTATATTGAGATAGAAAAATGGATAGGAGAATTTAATGACCACCGGAAACAACCCCTTAGCAGGCGCACTTTATCTCATCAAAGGATTTAGCATGTTGCGGTTACCAGAATTACGAAAATTTGTGCTAATTCCCCTTATTATTAATATTCTGCTCTTTGCGAGCATGTCAGTTCTTCTCTATAGCTCGCTGAATGACTTGATCTTAGAACTCGTTGCTGGCCTACCTGAATGGCTACAATGGATTGATTGGCTTATCTGGCTTTTACTCGGCGCCTCCATTATTCTTTTTGCTTACTTTACCTTTACGATTGTTGCTAATATTATCAGTGCGCCCTTTAATGGGATATTATCAGAAGCAGTAGAAGACTATAAGCTCGGAAAAAAAGAAAACGATAATTCATTGGGGAGTGTTTTTGCAGAAATAATTCCAGCGCTGCAAGACGAATGGCAAAAAATATTTTATTCATTAAGTCGCAGCTTGCCGCTTTTAATACTACTGCTAATCCCTGGAATAAATTTACTCGCATCCATGCTTTGGATACTTTTTGGTACTTGGATATTATCGTTGCAATATCTCGATTACCCCTTATCTAATCAAAAAATATTGTTTGCTCAACAAAGAAGTTTATTAAAAACCAAAAAATGGCTCATACTTGGGTTTGGTGGCGCGGTAATGCTCGGCACCCTATTACCCATCCTAAATTTCTTTATTGTTCCTTCAGCCGTCGTCGCCTCAACTTTAATATATATTGATCATTTTAGAGAAGATGTTATAGGCAAGGAAAAACTTGCAGTGACTTCATAACCTAGATCTCAAATGCCACGGATATAACTCAAATATTTTTTAAGGCGTTTTACACCGATTGCTAAACGTTCCAGGGATGTTGTATAGGCAAATCGCAAATGAGTATTTGCATGATATTGTCCAAAGTCTACACCGGGAGTCACCGCAACCCCTATGTCTTCCAAGATTTTTTGGCAAAAAGAAAAACTATCATTGCTGTATTTTTCACAATTTGCATAAATATAAAATGCGCCCTCTGGTTTAATCTTAACCGCAAAACCCAGTTTGGTAATCGCAGCCAGCAAATAATCCCGCCGTAAACGAAATTCATCGGCTCTGTGCTGTAATATGTCTTGTGTTTCATCTGAAAATGCAGCAAGCGCTGCGTATTGGGCAGGCGTAGATGGCGCAAGGAATATATTTTGCGCGAGTTTATCTATTGCTGAAACAAAGGGCTTAGGCGCTAGCATCCAACCCAGCCGCCATCCCGTCATTCCATAATATTTTGAAAAACTATTCACCACAAAAATATTGTTATTGATGCCAAATGCCGTCTGAAGTTTGTCTTCTCCATATTCAATCCCATGGTAGATTTCATCAACAATAAGATAAGCATTCCTTGCAGCCACTTGCCGTGCGATTCGTCGCATTTCATGCTGGTTCAACACGGTACCCGTAGGATTCGACGGCGTTGCAATCATGACGGCCTTTGTTCTTGTTGACCAATGATCGGCTATCAGTTTTTCAGAGAGCTGATAATCTGTTTTTTCATCCACATTAATGGTGGTAATCAGGCCTTCAACTAATCGAATAAAATGTCGATTACATGGATAAGAAGGATCCGCCAATAAAACCTCTTCACCTGGATTAATCAATACATGCATAATCAACTGCAAAGCGCCGGATGAACCTGGGGTAACAATAACCTGCTCATCCGCCACGTCTAGCCCATAATTTTTTTTATAATGATGAGCAATTGCGGATCGAAGCGCTGGAAGCCCAAGTGCTGGGGAGTAATGAGTATGCCCCTGTTTTAATGCATTGATACCTGCTTCTAATATGGGTTGCGGTGAATCGAAATCAGGTTCTCCGATTTCCATATGCACAATGTCCTGACCCTGTGACTCTAACTCCTTAGCTCGTGCAAGAAGAGCCATGACATGAAATGGCTCAATATGTTCTATTCTCACTGCAACAGGGGACTGAGCACTCATGCGTTAGCAATATTTTTTAGCAACTCAATATCAATCATATTTTTCCCGAAACTCTCGCCCGCTATTACTTGCATTGCATGACTAGCATCTCCAAAACAATCAACGACCAAAGACGCACCGGTAAAATCATGTTTTAAAGTGTAATCGTTAACCGTAACGACTGTTTTTAAGTTTGCCGCGAGAGAAGACTTAATGCCATTTTCCGAATCCTCTAATGCTATCGCCTGATCCGCATTTATGCCCATTTGCGCAAGCGTATAAGTATATATATCGGGTGCTGGCTTTTTAGCAGGCACAATGTCTCCTGCAGCGATAACATCAAACCACGCGAGAGATTCTTTCCCTAGCGTTGCCACGAGTAGGTTATGGATGTTTTCAGGGCTTGTTGTGGTCGCGATAGCCAGTCGTAAACCAGCTTCTTGCGCTTCAGCGATAATTCGTTTAACGCCGACTCGCAGGCCAATTTTCCCATTGCGCAATAAGTCAACAAATACCGTGTTTTTTTCACTATGCAAGTTTTGAATAAATTCGTTATAGTTTTCCGGCTTGGCAAATTGTGTATTATATTTATCCAAATAATATTTCATGCGCTCTTTACCGCCCGTTACCGAAAGTAACTCGCCATAAAGTTTTTCATCCCAAAACCAATCAAGATTATTTTTTTTAAAAACTTCATTAAACGCTATTCTATGCCCTTCTCTCTCCGTATCTGCTAGTGTTCCGTCTACATCAAAGATTAACGCCTGCAAACTCATTTATTTAATTACTCCATGCTGAATGTTTGTTATTGTCTCGGACTGGCCCCTGAAGAGGCTATTCACGGGCAGCCTCTTGGATCCATTATTTTCTCATCACTTGAATACAAAGTCTCTCATCCATAAATATATTTTCTTTTTATTGCGGTTCACAAATATTTCTGGTAAAAAGGCGAGTTCTCAAAAACCAAGCTACTCGGGGGATTAAGGCATGCCGGCAAAGAAAAAAGCGTCTGCCAAAAAAACTGCTGCTAAATCAAAGGCTAGCGTTACTGAAGCCAATGATCAGTCCGCTGCAAAAAAAACAGCGGTTACAAATCTTCAAAATGCAGCAACGACGACTGCCTTTGGAGATATCGCTCCTTATGTAGAAAAGGAAGATGAAGAATATATGAACGACGCTCAGTCTGTTCATTTTAAAGCCATCTTGAATGCGTGGAAAAAGGAGTTAATGGAAGAGGTAGACCGAACCGTGCATCACATGCAAGATGAGGCAGCCAATTTTCCAGACCCTAGTGATAGAGCGACTCAGGAATCTGAGTTTACGATGGAACTTAGAGCACGTGACAGAGAAAGGAAATTAATTAAAAAAATTGATGAGTCGTTAACGAATGTGGGAAATGGTGATTATGGCTTTTGCGAGCAGTGTGGTGTAGAAATTGGAATCCGTCGTTTAGAAGCGCGACCGACTGCTTCGTTATGCATTGATTGCAAAACGCTGGATGAAATCAAAGAAAAACATGTAGGAAGTTAAACTGGAATAATTTAATCCTGGCTCTAATATTTGTGCTAGA
Source organism: Gammaproteobacteria bacterium (assembly GCA_027021445.1). Taxonomy (GTDB): domain Bacteria; phylum Pseudomonadota; class Gammaproteobacteria; order S012-40; family S012-40; genus JALUUH01. Next base: position 21,027 of record JALUUH010000130.1, on the reverse strand, counting down.
TCGGCATTAAATGGTGTCTAAGAAAAAAGCCTATCAATGATAGGCTTTTTTATTCTTCCCCTATTGTGTTATTGTTCGGGGCTAGCGATCAAGCCTATTGCCTGTATACGCGCAGTTGGTTTTCTTCTGCAAACTTGATGATATACCTATAACCTGCTGGATCCTCTTGCTCTAAACAACTATCAACAACCAAGCATTTTTCTCCATTGACCATTTTTGGTTGCACACTTTTGTTATAGTGCAGTCGATGATCTGAACCAAATGAACCCATTACAGCAGATATGCGCTCAATCCAATCGCTGGGTCTAAATTTTCGACCATCTTCATTGACACTCTCAATAATCAATTGTTTTTCAAGCATTTTATATCCCATATCCCACTACGTTAAATTACCAATCTAACTACCATCAGGTTATCGTCAGATTTCATGTTTTTTATATGGGTAATAATTAAAAAAACTGTGACCTAGGAGCCTGAAATCGGTAGTTGATCGCTCGATAATAATTTAACCGTTGATATTTAAAGAGTTTTTATCTGAAATGGGCTCACCCATAGGGTAAAATGCATAGGAGACTATGCCTGAGAACAGCAATCGTCGCGCACACTCTCGCACATTCCTGTACTTCGCAGCATAAGGTCATCCGAGGCCAAAAAAGCAAGCCTGGTTAACGTATGTTTTTCGAGCAAGTTCACAGCCAAGAAAAATGCAGCTTTAACCCATATTATTCATTATTGCCTTTTTAACCTCAGCTAAATTGGCATTGACCGTCAGAATTTCGGTAGATGCTTGCCTGATCGCAGTATCCGGATCTTTTAAGCCATGCCCCGTTAATGTACAGACAATTTTATTACCTTCAGGTATTTTGCCGGATTTAACATCACGAATACAGCCAGCCAAAGAGGCCGCAGAAGCTGGCTCACAAAATATTCCTTCGCGCTTTGCAAGCAAGGCTTGGGTCTCTAAGATCAGCTCATCACTACACTCATCAAACCATCCATTAGAGTCTGTTTGTGCATTCCACGCCTTGTCCCAAGATTGCGGATGGCCAATTCGTATAGCGGTAGCAACGGTCTCAGGATTGTCGACCATTTCCTTGCGCAGAAACGGAGCCGCCCCCGCCGCTTGGTAGCCCAGCATTTTAGGACGATTATTAACAATCCCATGCTCAAAATATTCGCAATATCCCATCCAGTGCGCGGATATATTACCTGCATTCCCTACCGGCAAACAGTGGTAGTCGGGGGCGCACTCTAGCTCTTCAACAATTTCAAATGCCGCAGTCTTCTGCCCTTGCAACCGATAAGGATTGATTGAATTAACAATGGTTACCGGCACTTCTTTACCAATTTCCTTTACCAATTGCATGCCTTCATCAAAGTTTCCTTTGATCTGTACAACAACCGCTCCATGCATTATTGCCTGTGCTAATTTACCCATTGCAATCTTTCCATCTGGAATCAGTACAAAAGCCGTGATACCGGCTCTTGCAGCATAGGCGGCAGCAGCGGCTGATGTATTACCGGTAGAAGCACATATGATTGCGTTACTGCCTTCTTCAACGGCCTTAGTAACCGCTAATGTCATACCTCGATCTTTAAAAGAACCAGTAGGATTTAATCCTTCGTATTTCACATAAATATCGACATTTTTTTCAAGCATACGAGGAATGTTATTCAATCGAATGAGCGGGGTGTTGCCCTCGCCTAAGCTAATCACCCGCGTATCATCGCTAATCGGTAAGCGATCACGATATTTATTTATTAGTCCAGTATAACGTTCTCTAAATGGCATAAATTTTAACCTATCAATGTTTAATCTTTATCAAGATATTCCACACGAATTCTCGTCACTTTTCCGTGGATTACTGGCATTTTCTCAATTTGGGTAATAGCTTTATTCATCTGTTGCTCTGCGATTAAATGCGTCAGAATAATTATTCTGGCATCGGCATCCGCAGTTTCGGGCTCCTTTTGAATAAAGGCCTCTATGCTTATTCCTGCATCACCTATAATACGCGTTAAATCCGCTAAAACGCCGGGTTTATCGGTAACATCCATTCTTAAATAATAGGCGGTATGGATTTCGTCAATAGGTAATATTTGGATGTTTGACTGCGAAATAGCGTCGGGTTGAAACGCCAAATGCGGCACTCTGTTTTCTGGATCGGATGTCAACGTACGTGTGACATCAACGATATCGGCAACAACCGCAGAAGCCGTCGGATCAGCGCCTGCGCCTGCGCCATAATAAAGCGTAGAACCAACCGCGTCCCCTTTTACCAATACCGCATTCATAACGCCATCAACACTGGCAATCAGTCGGCGCTCGGGGATGAGCGTTGGATGTACCCTTAATTCAATACCCGCCTCCGTTCTTTTAGCAACACCTAAGTGTTTTATTCGATAGCCAAGTTCTTCCGCGTAATTAACATCTTCGCGGGTAATCTGACTAATGCCCTCCGTATAGGCGGCATCAAACTGTAGCGGGATACCAAATGCGATGGAAGCGAGAATGGTGAGTTTGTGCGCTGCATCAATACCTTCGACATCAAACGTAGGATCAGCTTCGGCATAACCTAGACGCTGAGCCTCGGCCAATACATCTTCGAAATTCCGCCCCTTGTCGCGCATTTCAGTCAGGATAAAATTTCCAGTGCCATTTATAATTCCCGCAAGCCATTCGATACTATTGCCCGACAAGCCTTCTCGCAAGGCTTTGATAATGGGAATCCCGCCCGCAACAGCTGCTTCAAACGCAACCATCACCCCCTTTTTTTGGGCTTCAGCAAAAATCTCATTACCATATTTAGCGATTAAGGCCTTATTCGCCGTAACCACATGTTTACCATTTTGAATGGCTTGCATGACCAAACTACGCGCGAGAGTATCACCCCCAATTAATTCAACCACTACGTCAATATCCGGATTATTCACTACATCTTCAGGCTTAGTCGTTAATGAAATACCATCCGTACTGCAAATACGTGGTTGACTAAGATCTCTGGCAGCAGCTTGTACAACTTCGATACCCCGCCCTGCACGGCGAGTGATTTCCTCGGCATTACGGGTTAAGACATTCACCGTTCCTCCACCCACCGTACCCAAGCCCAAAATTCCTACCTTTACGGGATCCACCTTATTCTCCTGTTTTTTGTTCATCTTGACGAAACATATCGCGTATACCGCGAAGTGCCTGACGTGTACGATGATTATTTTCAATCAGTGCAAACCGAACATGGTCATCACCATATTCCCCGAAACCAATGCCTGGTGAAACAGCGACTTTTGCTTCTTTTAATAGTTTCTTAGAAAACTCCAAAGAACCCATCTCTTTATAAGCAGCAGGAATCGGTGCCCACACAAACATGGTTGCTTGTGGTTTTTCGACCTGCCAACCGATGTTGTTAAGCCCCTCACAAAGCACATCTCGGCGTGACAAATACATATCACAAATTTCTTTTACGCAGTCCTGTGACCCTTCTAGTGCAGTGATAGCCGCCACTTGAATAGGCGTAAACATACCGTAATCCAAATAAGATTTCATTCTTGCAAGCGCACCGACTAAAAGGGGGTTACCACACATAAACCCTACCCGCCAACCCGGCATATTATAGCTTTTAGATAAGGTATAAAATTCAACGGCTACTTCTCTTGCATCAGGGACTTGCAATATTGAGGGGGCTTTATAACCATCAAAAACAATCTCGGCGTAGGCGATATCATGTATGACCCAAATTTGATGTTCTTTTGCTATTTTCACTACTTTCTCAAAGAATCCTAGATCAACGCATTGGGTTGTAGGATTGCCCGGAAAATTCAGCACCAGCATTTTGGGTTTTGGCCAGGTATCTTTTATCGCCTTTTCCAATTCCACAAAAAAATCTACCCCAGGAACCATTGGGACATGCCGTATATCAGCACCCGCAATGACAAATCCATAGGGATGAATAGGATAAGTAGGATTTGGTACTAAAACAGAATCTCCCTGTCCTAGCGTCGCCAACGCAAGATGCGCAATCCCTTCTTTGGATCCAATCGTCACAATCGCTTCTGAATCAGGATCTAAATCAACATCATATTTATCCTTATACCAACTGCAAATCGCTTTTCTAAGTCGTGGAATACCGCGTGATAAGGAATAACGATGGGTATCTTTTCGTTGTGCCGCCTCAACTAGTTTATCAACGATGTGCTGTGGAGCCGGTTGGTCAGGGTTCCCCATGCCAAAATCAACAATATCTTCGCCACGAGCCCTGGCCGCAGCCTTAAGTTCATTAACGATATTAAATACATAGGGAGGTAAACGTTTTATACGTCTAAATTCGGAAAACAAAGGTTTGACCTTCTTTTTGCTGTAAAATCATAAGTATGTAGAAAACACGCAACGATACTGCTAGCCACTGAAACTGTCAATGAAGATTTTCTAATCGAGCAATGGCATAATAGACTTAAGGCACTTTAAATTTAGAACAAAATATCCATGCGAATCACTCAAGATAGTAATACAAATGCCCACACAATTCATTCTTACGATACGGGAAAAATAACAATTGTCATGCCTTCCAACGGTTTATTACCGCACGGGGCACGTTTACTCGGTGAAACCGATGCAACTGCAAACAAGCCGCAAGCCTTCGAATGGTTTAAAAGCGTACTAATTACTCCGTCCAATATTCATTCTGACTGGAAACCACAACACCATAGTGAACTAACAATCGATGATTTCACCTATATTTTTGCGCGCAAACCTGAAGTGTTACTATTGGGCACAGGTAAGAACCTCGTATTCCCTCCAGCGAACATCATGGCGCTTTTTGCTGAGAAAAAGATTGGATTAGAAGTGATGGGTACTGCGGCAGCTTGTAGAACCTATAATTTTTTAATTAATGATAACAGGGATGTAGCAGCAGCACTCTTCATGATTTAAAGCAGTTAATCTCAATAAATTAGTAAAATACGGCTTCCGCAGAAAACCCCTCTTTTTCCATGATTTCACGAAGCTTGCGTAATGCCTCCACTTGAATTTGGCGGACTCGCTCGCGAGTAACACCTATTTCACTTCCTACTTCTTCGAGAGTAGACATTTGGTGGCCATTTAAGCCGAACCGACCTTCTACAACACGTCGTTGCTTTTCATTTAATTGGGTAACCCAAAGTTCGATATGTTTATTAATATCCTCATCCTGCAGAATCATTGCGGGATCTAAATTCTGATTATCCGGTATCCCATCTAATACTGATCGCTCAGTATCTTTACCCATCGGAGTATCAACCGAGGTTATCTTTTCGTTCAAACCCAGTATACGTTTAACATCACAGAGTGGTTTATCCAGGTATTCTGCAATCTCTTCAGGTGTTGGCTCTCTATCCTTAGTTTGGGTAAAGTGACGAGCAGCACGCAAATAAGTATTGAGTTCTTTAACAACATGAATAGGTAAGCGAATCGTTCGAGTTTGATTCATTATACCGCGTTCTATAGTCTGTCTAATCCACCAAGTCGCATAAGTTGAAAACCTAAATCCACGTTCAGGATCGAATTTTTCGACGGCGTGAATCAATCCTAGATTACCTTCTTCAATTAAATCTAAAAATGCGAGGCCGCGATTCAGATACCGTCGTGCTATTTTGACCACTAAGCGTAAATTGCTTTCGATCATTTTTACCCGAGAAGCTTCATCACCCGCAAGTGCTTTTCGTGCGTAATACACTTCTTGCTCGGCGGTTAACAAAGGCGAAAAACCTATTTCATTCAGGTATAAACGGGTTGCATCAAGTTGACCTATGGACTGACCTGAGGAAATCCTCTTTTTCCCCTTTAATGCGCCCGTTTTGCCCGGTGTGATTTCGGTATTCTCAATAAAGCCTGCTAGTTCACTATAGACAATATCTTCCTCACTCATGTACTCCCCTCCGTAATACTACCGAGCATTACCTACTTAGATATATTAATGGGTCTACTGGTTTTCCATTTTTTCTAATTTCAAAATGAAGCAAGACTTGCTCCGACCCAGTATCTCCCATCAATGCAATTCTTTGTCCTACACTTACTTTATCACCTTCTTTAACCAAAATTTGGTCATTATGGGCATAAGCGCTTAAATAGGTTTTATTATGCTTAACGATAATAAGCTTTCCTAAACCAACTAGGCCACTACCACTGTACACTATTTCACCTGAGGCAGATGACAAAATAGCCTGCCCTCTTTTGCCCGCGATATTTATACCTTTATTGCCATGAGGTGATTTAGAAAACTTACTGACTAAGCGTCCATTTGTTGGCCATTTCCAGGTTCTCACTTTTTCTTCTTTAAAGCGAACAACGGGTTGCGGCGTTATTTTTTTTGGCGTAGAAACAATCCGCTTTTGCGAGCCCGTAGGATTTTTATCCTTGGAAATTATGCGTTGCTTAGGAATAACTTTTTTGGGCCCTGCAGAACGACGCACATTCTTTTTTTGACTAGTCACGGGTGGAGCAACACGTAACCACTGCCCCGCATGTATATAATAGGGTGCGGGGATAGCATTCCATTCTGCTATCAAACGGTAATCCTGTTTGTACTTCCATCCAATGGAATACAAGGTTTCACCTTTTTTTACAACATGCCTAACATGACTGCCGCATGCAGTTAACAGCATTGAAAAAATAATCGATGCTAATAAAAATATTTTTAATCGCGCATTACTATCTTGATTTCTTTTAATCATGCGATAAAAATTAATTTAACTCAATTAATACTCTAATTTAGCGCATTACAAAATAGACTATTGCCACTGCAACAACTACCATCCATCCCAGTATTTCTACGTATTTAAGTAATGCTTTTTCCATTTTCTCACCTCCCCAAACCATCAGAGTAGCAACCAAATAAAATCGCAATCCACGCCCAATGAGCGAGGCAATGACAAAAGGCAGTAGTGCCATACCTCCAACACCTGCAGCGATGGTGAAGACCTTATAAGGTATGGGCGAAAATCCTGCAATAAAAACAATCCATACCCCCCATTCTACAAACCATTCAGTGGCAGTATTAAAGGCACTGTAATAATGGCTTTCGCGTAGCCACGGCTCTATGACTTCAAAACCCCAGACACCTAATAAATAACCAAATACTCCTCCAAGCGTAGAAGCTACTGTGGTAATGAAAGCAAATCTCCAGGCTTTTTTAGGTGATGCCAACGCCATCGGGGCTAACATTACATCAGGTGGAATTGGAAAAAAAGAGGACTCAGCAAAACTCAAGCCTCCCAGATACCAACTTGCATGTTTATGTTGCACCCACCGCATAACGCTTAAATACAAAGGTTGAAATATTTTCATTAGACAGTACCACCTAACAACGGAACAAATTGAACCGCATCTAATTGGTGTTGGGTAATACCCTCTTCTGTTTTTTCTAAAAGGTGGAGCGTCTGTTGTCCATCTTCACCCGCTGGAATAATCAAACGGCCACCCATTTTAACCTGTGCAAGTAAATCGGAGGGAATATTTGTAGGTGCAGCGGTGACTATGATCACATCGTATTCCGCTTGCTCCGGCCATCCCATAATTCCATCATCAAATTTAAAACGTACATTTTTAAGCTTCAATTCGCGTAACCTTTGGCGTGCTTTGCTTTGCAAAGACTGAATGCGCTCAATCGTATAAACTTGCTCTACCAGGCTCGCCAAAATTGCGGTCTGGTACCCCGAACCCGTACCTATCTCAAGCACTTTCTTTACCGAATCAGTTTGCATCAGAATTTCTGTCATTCTAGCTACAATAAATGGCTGTGAAATTGTTTGCCCTAGGCCGATAGGCAATGCAGTGTCTTCATACGCTCTACTCGCCAACGCCTCGTCTACAAAAATGTGCCGTGGCACATGACACATTGCATCCAATACTTTTTCAGAACTAATTCCTTTTTCACGTAAGCGCTGTATCAATCGTAAACGAGTACGCTGTGAGGTCATTCCTATGCCCATCAATCTTTGATTCATATTAAATTTCTTCCAACCAGTCTGCTAAATCACTGAGCATTTCATGCCGAGTTAAGTCAATTTGTAAGGGCGTTACTGAGACGAAACCATTAGCAACCGCGTAAAAATCCGTCCCTGGCCCAGCGTCTTCCTCATTTCCGGGTGGCCCCACCCAATATATTGTCGCTCCACGAGGATCTTTGCTTTGAATAACAGATTCAGATTTATGTCTACTACCTAATCGTGTTGAACAAAAACCTTTAATTTTTTTAAAGGGCAAATCTGGAACATTTACATTTAATATCACATCTGATGGAAGTGGATACTTCTTCACCTGTTGAATGAGCGCCAGCAAAACACGCGTCGCTGATTCATAATATTTAACTTGCGACCCAACAAGCGAAACGGCCATTGCAGGATAACCTAAGAATCTTCCTTCAATAGCAGCCGCCACGGTGCCAGAATATATAACATCATCTCCCATATTGGCACTGTCATTTATGCCGGACACAACCATATCAGGTTCAACATTTAATAATCCAGTCAGCGCAAGATGAACGCAATCCGTCGGCGTCCCATCGACCCGATATACATTATTTTCAATTTCATGCACTCGCAATGGCAGAGACAGGGTCAACGAGCTGCTAGCCGCACTGCGGTTCCTATCGGGCGCAACCAATGTAACCTCTGCAATTGATTGCAACGCTTCATAAAGACAAAGTATTCCGGGCGCAGAATAGCCGTCATCGTTACTTAATAATATTTTCATCATAACTCACATTTCGGGGGTTTCAGGTATTTGCTTAATTAATCACAGGTTCTGGAACATTTACAGGAAAAAGCCTTATCACGCTGATTAACAGTAAGGTAAGAAGCAAGGCCTTTGTACAAAAAAAAACATAGCACAACTATTCCCATTCCTTCGTGAATCTCGGACAAGCTCCTAGGAGCTTGTCCGAGAACAGACTGACCTACTGCGAGCAATCCATTGTGGCCCGATTTTCCGATTAAATTCGTTAAATATGCTCAATATTAGCCTCATTGAGTCGAAAAATCAGACTCAAAATGGTTTGCCCTCGCTACGATCACTGTTCTCGGATAAGCTCCTAGTTAGCGGCAACTGCTGACCATAATATATACTTATTGCTTACACATAACGAATAAAATATACTATTAAAAACAGAACTTTATAAGCAAGCTCATGAAAAAACAAGATAAATCCATTATCTCAAATAATGAAAGCGATTTATTTCGCAGTAGCATGAAAGATGTTACTCCATTAACACCTTCGAATAAAATCCCTCCTGCCCAAGCCAAACCGATAAAAAAATCGAATTCACAGCAATCACAACCATTAGCAACCAAGGCCCCAGACTGGACTCAGGCTTATTTTAACGACATACCTAGCGACGATCTAGATAACAAAATTGAGGCCCATTCAGATCTTTTTTTCCAGCGAGCAGGGATTCAGCATGCTCTAATGAAGCGTTTAAAAAAAGGCTTAATTGCTAGAAAGCAAACGATAGATTTACATGGACTTAATGTCGAACAAGCAAATGTGGAATTATTTAACTTTCTCGAAACATACACAACATCAATGCAAACTTGTATATGCTTAATACATGGAAAAGGAACTCGATCACATCTCGGCAAGCCTGTTTTAAAACAAAAAATTAACCAGTGGTTAAAACAGCATCCACGAGTGATTGCATTTTGCAGCGCCTTACCACAAGATGGAGGTACAGGTGCAACTTATGTTTTAATAAAACGAAATAACTAAAAGCAACTATTAATGCCGCGAAAATCACTTCAAAAACTGCTACCACATCCTGATAAATTAAGGGCTATAAGAGGTTTTGGCATCTTTGGCGATATTATATTTTCTCCGAATCTTTGGCACTTGAATCGCTCCACAGTGAGCGGCGCTTTTTTTGTTGGTCTTTTTTGCGCATTCATTCCCGTCCCATTTCAAATGCTCATCGCTGCGGGTCTGGCCCTGGTTTTTAGGATAAATCTCCCTATTGCGGTTTCTTTAGTCTGGATCACAAACCCATTTACAATGGGACCTATATTTTTCTTTTGCTATTTAGTGGGTGCATGGTTAATCAATACGCCTATTGAACATGTTGATTTTGAAATTTCCTTAGAATGGTTAACCACCACCTTATTAATTATCTGGCAACCGTTTCTACTTGGCTGCTTTATCGTCGGTATTTCAAGCGGAATCATTGGGTTTATATTTATTCGAATTATATGGCGAATTATTGTTGCGAAAAACTGGAACGAAAGAAAGCTTAAGCGCCGAAAAAAATGGCCTTATAAAAAAAGACGATCCCCTTAATGCATAAAATTTCACTCATTATCTTACTATCGATTATTCACTTCTCTTGTGACTTAAATCAGCCGCTTGAATATTATCCCATGAACGAAGACGATGTAGTGTTCGTCAAGCCCAAACAAGGTGATTTAATCGCCTATACTGCGGTGCTCGCTGATACGGGTGAACAAGCTCAGACGGGCCGCATTACCATTGAACGAACTCCCTCATTAACAGCAGAAATATTTCCAGATTTTGACGATACCGATATAAGCCCAACTGGACTTCTGATGGAAATTACTAGTATTTCTGGTTTCAATCAAATGAAAAACGATATACGTGAAAAACATATCGCCACATTGAATTCGGGTGCTTTGTTTTTATATGCTCTACGCACACGAAATAATGTGCTCTATTATGTGCGAGAGCCTGGAGCTGATAATATCGGCGTAGAGATATTACCGGACAGTATAAACGACTTAGCAAGCACATTTTCAGTTATCTATGATATAGAAAAATGTGATCAAGCAAATGCTTGCAACCCGGTGGGTAGTTATAATTTGCAAATTCAGAAATTAGGCAATGACCCTGAAGTCAATACACCTGTAGGAGTTTTTGGCGCAGTTCAACTAAGAACACAACACCAAATTGAAATTATTGATGGAGAATATACGCTAAACTATCGTTTTATTGAAATTGGACTGGTTAACCCACCTATTGGTATTATTAAATTTAGTCTTGATTATGATGACTTCTCTAATCTAGAAAGCCAAACATCTCTCACTCTTTTTGCCGAGGTCATACGAATTAAGCTGCCTGAAATATTGAATGAAGAGTGACTCTGGCACTTACCTTTACACAGATTTGGTACATCTAATTGCCAGTGCAACAGCCACTTTTTTTTTCTAATACCGCCCTAAACCTTCTTGACTAATTTTAACACCTTCTGCTAACCATTCATTTTGAAAATCTAAAACTTCTTGCCCTAAAGATAAACCACTGAGTATTTCGATATAAACACCGTCTCTAATTCCAGTTTCTACGGCGATGTAATGGACTCTCCCATTCAAATTAACCGCTACCAAAGACTGTCCATCTTTTTTTTGCACAACATACTGAGGAATTACTAATGATCGACTACTAGAATACGTTTTAATTTCAGCACGTACCTTTGTTCCAATATCATAAGTCAGTTTATTGGTAGCTAAGCTCGTAAAGAATACCGTTTCTGAATCTGGAAAATCTGACTCATCCTTTATTCGGCTAATTTTTTCTCTCCACAGAGTGGAGTTGTTATCCGTTAAATGAATAATAATTTCTTGCCCTACTTTAAATGGCTTACTTGTCAATTTATTAGTGTCAAATTTAACCTCTTTTGATTTAGGATCTAGCAAGCTTAAGAGTTTGTCCTGAGGTATTACCCACTGCCCTTTTTTAACGTCTACTTTAACAATTAGTCCGCTAAATGGCGCTTTTACTGTTAAGCTGTTTTTCTTAATTAATAATTCCTTACGCTCTGCTAAGAACAAGTCTTGTTTTTTTTCTATTAGCTCGAGTTCTAAATGAGATTGTTCCACCGTATTTCGTGATACAGCACCCAAAGTTAGCGCTTTTTCCAATTTATTTAAGACCATTTTTTCACTTTCAATATCCTTTTTGAGGATATTTATTTGTATACCGATCTGGTTAAGATCAACATCAATATCCGCACTATCAAGCTTAAGCAATATCTGTCCCTTTTGCACCTCATCGCCTTCTCGAATCAATATACTTTCGATAGTACCTGATTCAGGAGATAATAATTCGATATTATTTTTACTGACTATTTCTCCAGGTAGCGATAATAAATTAACAATAGGTTTTTGTTTTACTACAATAATTTTAATCGGTTCCGATGATTGACTAAACTCATCAAAAAACACAGCGAATGCCATTAGAACGAGAAAAAATACAACTATAATAGATTTGTTTGCAATAACGAGTGGTTTTTTCTGTGAGTCAGTGATGCTTTCATTAATAGGTTTTGTTTTTCGAATATTTTGTTTATTAGTTTTTTTGTGAATTTTTATTTGCCTATTATTAGAGTTTTTCAAGTCTATAGATTTTGTTTTTTTTATAGAACTTGATTGGGCAACACCAGATTCAAGCGCAATTTCATCCGCGCAAAAATGCTGTCCTTTAATATCGTCACCCGCAATATATTCATCTGCAGAATTAGATTTAAGAAAACCCTCGCCTTGCGGTTGCTTCTCGTTATCCGCATCACTTTTTTCGTTCGGAAGGATTGACTTGACTGACTCTTCGACAGAATGAGATGCAATAGTGGGTATATTAACTCTAGATTTCAATTTTGCTTTATTACGCTGACTCACATTATCGGAAAAGGGCGGTTCTAAATCGTTATTCGATTGATCTAAATGATGAGTCGTAATTATTGGAATATTCGACTTTCTACGGATAAGTGATTGTTTTCCTATGCTCGACTTTTCAGCTATTTGATTTTTTTTTATTGTTCTTTCAGATGCCGTGGCCAATTTCAATGCCTTCGTTATAGAATTCTTTAATGATTTCACATTAGCAGGTAATGATAAAATCACAACAGACCGGTGTGCTAATACAGAATGTGATGCTAATGATGGATGATCGTTGAACTCATTGAGTGCAATTCCTAATACAATAGGTAATTTGCTTTTATCTGGAAGACCACAAAACCGTACCATGTGGATAAAATCATCAGCAATGCTCGCTTGCTCTAACTCAGATAAACAAGCAATAAAAATTAAATCGTAGTTATGCTCTATAATCGATTTTATCGCCATTTCTTTGCTGTCAAACGACTCTATTGTATAGTTTTTTTCACTTAATAATTTTTTTAAATCATTGACTGTTGCCCGGCCCTTGCTTGTATCCAAAATAACCGCTTTCATGTTTTTTTCAGGAATATTTCTTGTTTATACATAAGCTTAATGTTCTTTTCTAAAAAACAACCTTAATTTAATTTTAGATATGAGGACATTATTTCGAAGGTATGACTGGCACTTTTATCGACCCTTCAAATCAATACTTTAGATGCTAATAAATACTTCCCTATACCGTATGTCGTTCTTGCTGAATTGAATTCTTCACGGTAATATTTATCGGTAGCCATTATTGCTGTTTCCTTTTTTGAATCGTGGTACATTATTAGGAGTTTGTCTCTTATCATCTCTGAAAAACTTGCCGCTAAGCATCGCAACAAGTTTATGATTAAGTAACTAATTACACTGGAAGGTGAGACTGTTATATGGAAAATCAAACGTTAGATGTAATCACTAAGGACTGCGTAAGTAGCTTATTTGGACTTTTTGACGAGCGTGTTGAGCGCTCAAAAAACGCGATCGCTTATCAATATTTTGATCAATCAACTCAAAGTTGGCAGGAAATTTCTTGGAATCAAGCACTGGCAACTATTCAACATATTCAGGCAAGATTGGCGCTCGAAGAACTCGCTCCCGGCAGCTGTGTTGGAATAATGTCGGCCAACTGTCCTTCGTGGATATTTTTTGAGCAGGCCGCAATGCGCGAAGGATTGGTTACGGTTCCGCTCTATCCAAATGATAGACCTGATAATCTCGCATATATAGTTAACGAAGCTGAAATAAAGCTATTGTTAATTCAAACAGATGTGCAATGGCAAGCTATTTCTCAAGCTAAATCTGAGATCACCGAACTGCCAAAGCTTATTAATATAGAGGCCATACAACTCGATGTTACATCTTGGCCTACGACAGAACTTAAAACCTGGGTAGACGAAGTTACAAAGCCCGAACAAAAGCTCGCTGTAAAACCCGTTAATAAAGATGATTTAACCACCATAGTTTATACCTCAGGTACAACCGGAAGACCTAAGGGAGTCATGCTCAGTCATCAAAATATTTTGTCTAATGCATATTATGGATTGCAATCAGTGGATGTTTATAAGGAAGATCTTTTTCTTTCTTTTCTACCACTATCTCATACTTTAGAACGCTCCATAGGTTATTATCTGCCCGTTATGTGTGGCGCTACCGTCGCTTTTAGTCGTTCAATTCCCGACTTACCCGAAGATTTATTATTAATAAAGCCCACGGTATTAATTTCAGTACCTCGAATTTTCGAGCGCGTCTATTCAAAAATTCAAGCTCAGTTACAAGAAAAGTCGCCTATTGCTCAAAAATTATTTTCCCTCGCAAAAGATATAGGCTGGAAATCATACGAAGTAGAGCAAGGTCGCGAAAGTTGGCATCCTAAACAACTCTTAATGCCGGTACTGAAAAAAATAGTTGCACAAAAAGTTTTAGATAAACTCGGTGGACGGGTTAGATTTGCCATTAGCGGTGGCGCTCCCCTTTCCGCAACAGTTGCTAAAACCTTTATTGGCCTAGGACTGCCAATTTTGCAAGGCTATGGTTTAACCGAAGCAAGTCCCGTTATTTCAGTCAATAGAATTGACAACAATGTTCCTGAAAGTATTGGCCCTGCTTTGCCTAACATCTCTGTAAGAATTAACCCAGAAGATGATGAACTTCAATCTAAAAGTGACTGCATAATGTTAGGTTACTGGAAAAATCCAGAAGCTACCCAAGAGACTATGACAGATGATGGATGGCTTAGAACGGGTGACCAAGCAAAAATAGTGGATAATCGCCTTTTCATCACCGGTAGAATAAAAGATATACTTGTTCTATCTAATGGAGAAAAAATCCCTCCTGTTGACATCGAACTCTCCATTTCACTGGATCCACTGATTGAGCAAGCACTCGTTATCGGAGAAGGTCGCCCGTTCCTTAGTTCTATATTAGTATTGAATATCGATGAATTTACCAATTTTCTAAATTCTATGAATTACTCCTCTTCTAGAGAAGCCGCTTTAAATGATGAGAAGGTTAAAAACAACGTCATTCAGAAATTATCAGGCTGCATGGCACAGTTTCCTGGTTACGCTCAAATACGAAAAGTCACTCTAAGTATAGAACCGTGGACAGATGAAAATGGTCTATTAACCGCAAGTTTGAAGATACGCAAAAAAGTAATCGTCGATAAGTTTCATTTAGAGATCGACGATATGTACAAAGGGCATTAAAAAATATTCTTCTCCGGCATGAAATAATAAGCTTGACCTGAATCGATTCAGGTCTTGAAAGGCGAGTAAAGGCATAAGCCATTACTCTCATCTAATCGCTCATAGCTGATCAGGGCTAGGAGCTTTCTTCCCATTGACTACACCATTAACAACTTCTTTGGTCAATTTTGGTGCAAACAATGAAATAAATTGATAGATATAACCGCGTAAATAACCGCCTTTCCTCACCCCGATATTCGTAACACTATCTTCAAACAAGTGACTCACATCGCTACTCTGAAGCTTGCTCTCTTGGTCTTTATCTAAAGCCATATGAGCTAATATCCCAATCCCTAAACCCAGTTCCACATAATGTTTTATGACATCTGAATCCATTGCGGTAAGTACAATATTGGGAACCACGCTGGCTTCGCGAAAAGCATTATTTATGGATGAACGCCCCGTAAAAGCATAATCATAGGTAATAATGGGATAGCGCCCGATCTCTTCTAAACTCAATCGCTCAGATTCAAATATGGGATGCCCGGGCTTGGCAACAACATATCGATTCCATCGATAAACGGGTAACATGACTAATTTATCGTAATCTGCAATAGCTTCGGTTGCGATCGCAATATCAGCCTCACCTTGAATAGTCATTTCCGAAATCTGAGTGGGACTGCCTTGGTGAATTCTGAGTTGTACAGAGGGAAATTGCTGTGCAAATTGAGTAATCACTGAAGGTAAGACATACCTTGCCTGAGTATGGGTTGTTGCGATGGATAAAGTTCCACTTTTTTCATTATGATGTTCGCTGCCCACCTGCTTTATTGCGTTTATTTTTACCAATGCTTCTTCAGCTAAACGGAGAATATCCTCTCCTGCGGCAGTCAAACCAGTAATCCGTTTGCCATGTCGAACAAATATCTTAGTCTCTAATTCATCCTCAAGTAATCTAATTTGAGTACTCACTCCGGGCTGAGAAGTAAATAAGGATTCAGATGCATCTGAAATATTAAACCCGACTCGCACCACAGTACTAATATAATTTAACTGCTTAAGGTTCATTCTCCATCCTCTCGTAGAATGTTACATAATGACTCAGCGTGTTTAGATTTGCTTCAGATTTCGATATGCGCCTAAAGCACCTACTGAAGGTGTTTTTGTATGAAGTATAGGGAACGAGATAATGGGTATAAACAGTAGAAGAACAAATATCTTACGATTGATATTATTCTTTAACTAATCAAGCACACAGTTCTTGCGCTGCTTCTAATAGTTTAAATGAATCTACGGGTTTCAAAAAGTACCTCTTTATGCCCATTTGAGAAACACTGGTTTCATCAATCTGTTCACTAAATCCCGTACACAGTATAATTGGAATATCAGGTCTAACCTGCAACATCACCATTGCCATTTCAGCGCCGGTTAAACCCGGCATCGTTTGATCAGTGATGACAACATCAAAATCGTTAGGTCTTTCTTGAAAATCAGCCAATGCATCCCTGCTATCTGTAACCATGTCAACAGTAAACCCTCGGCTTTCAAACAACTCCCGTAAAAACTTTGCAACAGAAACCTCATCATCAACCACTAACACTCTGTGTTTTCCCACAACAAGCCTCCTCGATATAAATTATTATAATATTCTTACCGTAACTTATTTAATTAAATGTAGCAGTATCGATTATATCGTTTTCTTCTGCTTTTTCCTTTAGCCCACTCACCGGAAAAAGTAAACTAAATTGAGAGCCCTCACCTAACACTGAATTTACTAATACATGTCCCTGATGTTTATGCATAATACCATGCACCATTGCCAAACCCATCCCTGTGCCTTTGCCAAACTCCTTGGTTGAATAGAACGGATCAAACATCCTGACTAAAACACTCGGTAAAATACCTTCTCCCGTATCTGTAATTCTAATTTCTACATATTTACCCTTTATACCTTCATGGCAAGAAGTGCAACTCTTTAATTTTAGAGCCGTATAATTCATCATTGTGATTGTCAACCGACCACAACCTGACATAGCGTCTTTTGCATTAATACATATATTCATTAATACTTGAGAAAGTTGAACGGGATCTATCAACACTTTAGGTAACCGTTCGGTTATGACGGTTTCGATTAACAAACTTGACGGGAGTGTTGGCTTTAACATTTTTAGCACATCTAATACAAGAGGTGACAAAGAAAGAAGCTTTGGCTCGACGAATCTTTCCTTGCTAAAGGCTAACATTTGTAAAACTAAATCTCGACCACGTATTCCCGCAATATAAATCTCGTGTAAATACTCCTTCAGTTTAATTAAATCGTTTCTTCTCAAACACTCACTGGACAACTCAGAGTATCCAAGTATACAGGCTAAGATATTATTAAAATCGTGCGCCAGACCACCGGTAAGATGACCAATAGCTTCCATTTTTTGTATTTGTTGTATCTGGCGTTCTAGTTTGTTGCGCGTTTCTTCTTCAGTCTTCTGTCGAGTATAATCTTGTACCACTCCAAACAATCTAGCAACATGTCCTTGTTCGTTAACTTCCAACTCCGGTATTATGCGTAAATTTCGAATTGATCCGTCTTTGCGTTTTATTCTATATTCAAAACTTTCATTTGACATATTTTTTACAAGGCTATCGAGTTTTTCTTGCACATAGTCTCGATCATCGGGATGTACAAGTTCACCAAAAAACTCGTGTTTGTGCTTAATTGGTGTTGGCAATTCACCCGCAATTCTATACGCAGCCTCTGAACAATGAAAAATATTGGTTTTTATATTCCAATTCCAACTACCCATTTTAGCTATCTGTTGAGCAAGCTCTAAGTCATAGCTAGTATGCTCAATACGATTTTCAGATATTTTTCGCTCAGTTATTTCAGTTGCGATAACGACAACAGCAATAAGCTTATTCTCTTTGTTTTTTAATGGTATTTTTAGTGCCGAATAAATATGCGTACTCTTATCGGGATAGACATATTTTTCTTCTTTGGTCAGCATGGGTTTATACCGCAAAGCATCTAATTCTTCTTGCCATTGCTCTGCGCTGATATTTTGAGGAAATAGTTCGAAGATATTTTTTCCGACATAATTATCCATAGGACTGTCATTCAATCGCTCAAATTGGCGATTTACCATCCGCAGATTCCCCTTTAGATCACTAATTGAAATCAAGGCGGGTAATTGCTCGACAATGGATTTATAACAGTTTTCTGAATTGATAAACAGGTCTTGGGAGCTCGGCCGGTCGCGCTCAATCATCTGAAGTACGTCATTCAACCGAGACAATTCGTTTTTTTTCACATAATCATAGGCACCAGCACGTATCATATGAACGATATTCCCTATGTCATGATCATTAGTAACGATAACGACCGGAAGATTTGGCTGAATGCGTTTGACATTCCTTATCACGCTGAACGCACTCAATTCGGGCAATGCGAGATCTGTTATAACTAAGTCATATTTACAATAGTTTAGCTGATTATTTAATTTTTCAAGAGAATCAACAAGTAGAACGCGAAACTCTGAAGTGCGCTTATTAATAAATTCGATAACTGGAAGGATAAGGTTTTGCGATGTTTCTACATATAATATATTTATTATTTTTTTCATTATCTTCATTCTTAGTCGCAATAATGCTTCCCCATCCTAGCTTGATAAAGAAGAAGGACAACACTATCATTAAGTTTCGAAAAAAGTAAAGAATTTATATGTATCAGTCTAACATCATTCAATAACTAAAAGGAATGTGATCCCTTAGAATGTATCTATACCACATCACTATTCCATGCGCCACGCGAATGCCCATTCCTAAACCTTCACCTACCCACTTGCATGGTGAAAAATGGTTCAAGTATCTCTATTAAGCTATCTTTTTTGGATTTTTTGCAATGGGAGAGATTTCTATCGACAGTCTCCGGGTAAACGCGACCACAAATAAAGAGGGTATGTATTAGCTTTTTAACTCAAAATACCATCGGGTATAAAATAAAAATCCCAATAAAACTAAGTACCTTCTAATATTTCGCTAACCTTTCCTCTTAAATCATTCGCACTAAATGGTTTTTGCAAAATATCACCAACCCCTAATAATTTTGCAACAGGAAGATAGTCATATCGACCACTGACCCCTCCACCTCCAGAAATAGCAAGTATTGCCACATCAGGATAGGTTTTTCTCAACCTCATAATTAAATCTATTCCATTCGTATTTGGCATTACCAAATCAGTAATAACTAAATTGACTGGAAATTTTTCTATTTTATCCCAAGCCTGAGACCCATCCATGGCCTCCTGAATATTGTACTCTTGAACACTTAACATTTCTTTGAGTAAAACTCGAACCGAATCATCATCATCAACAATAAGTAGGTTGGCTTTACTCGTCTGTTTTTTTTCTTCGCTCATTCAACACTCCCTTCTATCACTTTAAGTTTTAAAATAAATCGACTTCTCCATCTTCCATTTCACTCTGGGAAATTGGATTATGGATGTCTCTTAATAAAATATTTGTTACATTATTGTTTACTGCCGTGAGTAGTTGAGTAAAACTGAGTTCGGCATTGACTTTTAATTGAGCCTTACTAATCTCGGAATTCGATGCATCTAAATACTCCTTAATGATATTGGTCTTAACCGTTAAATGAGTAATAAGTTGAGTTACCATGTCTTCAAATTGTAGTGATCTTACTGCCGTTCCAACATCTAAACTTATCTTTTCCGAAATTCTAGAAACACTATTTAGCTTTGTTTCCATATCATCATTCAATACTTTTACATCTTCCATCATTTCGGAAACTCTATCCTTCGAACTTAAGGTCAGCGTCAAATCTCTAGACGCCATTTCACCTATTATTTGACTTGCTCCATCCACAGTTGTGCGAGTGTTTCCAATCAATGCCCTAATTTGGTCACTGAATTGATTACTTCTTTGAGAAAGTGTTCGAACCTCTTCTGCTACTACTGCAAAACCTCGTCCCGCTTCACCTGCTCTAGCAGCTTCTATAGCCGCATTTAGTGCTAACAAATTAGTTTGCTCACTAATGCCATCAATTTCCATTAATAACTTTTCTACCGATGATAATTGAATGCTAACATCATCCATCGCTATAACTAAGTCGGAGCTTCCTTTACTCATCGCCAATATGTTTTCTACAAATTGTTTTATTAATTCTGCTGACTCATTCGTAAACTCATGTATATTAACGCCACCATCTGAATCTTTTGATATCCGATTAATGAGTCCCAAGACCATTTCTTCTTGTTCTCTAGACTGCGATTCGAGACCTTGGAAACTTGAAAGCAAGCCGACAATCGCATCAGACTGCAGATCTTGAATTTGCTTTAAACAGTTTTCTACCTCATTCACTTGGTCGTGAAAAGCTTTGTTACTCGACATAAGAAATCCTGACAATAGATTTAAAGAATCATTTTTGGTATTTTTATAATCATCTAATTTTTCATTTGAGCCTTTTTTTTCTTTTCCAAAAAGAAAAAATCCTATAAACATAATTAATAGCATTGCGGAAATCGTTATTGCTATCTGATCCATCACTGAAACAAAAACAAACGCGACTGGCGTTGCGAAAAAAAACAACCAATTACCCTTTAATAATTCCCATTTAATGTCGTTTTTAGCCATGTTTGTCTCATTGGAATACTTACCACAT
>JALUUH010000129.1 GCA_027021445.1 Gammaproteobacteria bacterium | reverse complement strand
ACAACTGGACTTAACTCAAATGCGTATGATTATGGCTTTAACTGTTCTTTCTATATTTATTGTATCAGGACTAGTGAGTGTTGGGCTTTTTCTTTTTCAAACGGGCATGTTTAGCTAACCAGCATTTTTACAGGATATTTTATTAATATGTGGGAAACCGTTGAAAAAATACTCATTGGCGTTGTCGCCTTATTACTGGTGATGTGGTTTTTGCCAGGTATTCGTCAATCTTTCAAAGAAAAACGAGAAACATCAAAAAGTGATTGGATAGCCGTTGTGACTCCACTAGCGATTGTTGTTATTTTTGTATTTTTTCTTATATCGCTCATTTAAATTTTTTCCACCGCTGGATTCATAGTAAGAATACTAATATTGCAGAATTAACGCTGTAGGAATGCTAAGAGAAACTTTGCACCGCCTAAGCTACTGCGGTTAACACTCAAACATCCGCCATAGGCCTGCATAATTTCGTTGGCCACAGCCAATCCAATTCCGGTTCCACCAATATGTCCATCAGAACGAACACCGCGTTCTAGAACGCGACTCAGCAACTTCTCGTCAACACCTGGGCCATCATCTTCCACCATAATCACAAGCTGATCTGCACCGACTTTATTCTTCTGAATTTCAGCGGAAATTTGAACCGAATTAGTGGCCCATTTAAATGCGTTATCCAGTAAATTGCCAAGCAATTCCAATAAATCAGATTCATCACCAAAAAACTGAATCGTGTTAGGCATACAAATTGTTGAATGAATTTCTTTTTCGCCATAGACCTTGTCAAGCGAACGAATAATCTTTGACGCGACGTTTTTTATCGATACCGGCTTAGATAACGGCGCTCTTCCGGTAGTCGCTGCACGCTGTAATTGATAACCTACAATTTGATTCATTTGGTTGACTTGTTCCGAGACAATCGATTTAAGCTTTTTCATATCCGCCTCTAACTCAACCGCACCCTGGAGCAAAGCAAGCGGCGTTTTCAGCGAATGAGCCAAATCGGACGATGAGTTTTTATAACGCTCTAGTCGCATCTTTCCACTTCTCAATAAGCCATTGATATTTTCTGTAAGCGCTTGCAACTCTAAGGGATAATTCCCCTCCAACTCCTCGATTTTTCCACGCTCTACTTTTTTAATATCAATCGCAGCTCGTCTCAAAGGCAACAGACTCCAGCGCAAAACTACATTTAAAAAAATCAGAAGCACGATAGCAACACTGATTAAATCAATCATTAGGCTACGCCTAAATTTCTTTACCGCTGTATTATATTCTTCACGTGATTCAATCACAGAAAAAGTATAGGTTTCATCACTCCGATCTAAATCCACCGGAACACCAAAATCTAATAGAAATAATTCAATACCTTTATCATCTACGATTTCTGCAAAACGACCCGTCGGCTCTTCAAAGGGAACAATTGGTGGAATATCGATACTCATCATGGAAATCGACTCCCAATAATGAGTACCCTCATTTTGCTTGATTCTCGCATACAAGTTACCACCCGGTAACTCGGATATGGCGAAAGGCAAAGATTCGGGAACGCTAACAGAACCATCATTATGAATTTCTGTCAGCGCAATGAGAATAAAAACTTTATTTTGCAGCCGCTCTTGGGCGCTGTCTAAAGCATACGTACGAAAAGCAAGATCTAGAGCAAACCCAGTCACCCCTAAAAACCCAGTTAATATCAAAGAAACAGCAATAAGCAAACGTCTTGTTAATGAAAACATTATCCGTTCTTTATGCTAAATCGATAACCACGACCTCGTAAGGTTTCAATCGGCTTTATAACATCCTTAGGATCAATTTTTTTACGTAAACGACCTACGAAAACTTCGATGACATTACTGTCACGGTCAAAGTCCTGAGCATATATATGTTCGGTCAATAGCGTTTTCGAGACGACACTGTTGGCATGCAGCATTAAGAATTCAAGCACCTTGTATTCATAAGCGGTTAGTTCTATCGGACTTCCATCGACCAGCACCTCCTGCGAAGAGGTGTTTAAACTAAGTGGGCCAGCTTCAATGATCGATTTTGCTTGACCCGATGCACGACGCAGCAAAGCTCTCACGCGAGCGACCAGCTCTTCCATTTGGAAAGGCTTGACCAGATAATCATCCGCTCCCGTTTCTAAACCTTCTACTTTTTCTTGCCAACGGCCACGGGCCGTTAAAATCATGACTGGAAACACCCGGCCCTTCTCTCTCCAAGACTGAATAACTTCCAACCCTGATATCCCAGGCAAACCAACGTCAACAATGACTACGTCGTAAGCAGTTTCGTTACCTAAGTAAAGCCCTTCTTCCCCGGTCGCACATTGATCTACCGCAAAAGACTCTTCTTTCATCTGGGTCACGAGTTGTTGCCTCAGAGCAGCCTCATCTTCAATTATTAATATACGCATTAATAAAGTTCCAAATAGTCATTGCTAAACATTAAATATTGCTTTGCTTCAGGAATCAAGAAATAGCGCCAAAGAGCGTTCTAAAATCATAAAAAAACGGCCCACAAAGTGAGCCATAAGGGAGGGGAATGCCCAAATCACCGAGAACCGATGATCCGGACAAAATTGCTGTAGTCTTACAGCGTTAGGATAAAATCCACAAGTGAAGCAATATCATCATCTTTTACACGAGGAGAATACGGAGGCATTGGAACGCCTTTAGTCACCTCAGTCCACGCGCCTTTACCGCCTTTCTTAACTTTAGAGATCAGTAAATCACGTGCTCCAGCGTCGCCTTTATAGCGTGCGCCAATATCTACCCAAGACGGGCCAACAATCTTTTTATCGATAGCATGACAAGCAAAACATCCGCTTTTTTTAGCCAAAGCTAAATCAGCATCTCCAGCGATAGCGTTGCTAGAAAATGCGATACTGAATACGGCAACAATTGGCAACAATTTCTTCATTAATTCTTTCCTCATTTACAGAACAAAACTATGTTAAAAAAAACTCCAAATATCATTTTCTGTTTGGGGGGGTAACCAAAAAAGATGGTTGCTACTATACGATGCCTGATATGAACAATGACTGAACAAAATCGAACTTTGTTATTTCTTATAAAAATGGTATACATACCAATGGATTAGATGCACACTTATGGAAAATATGGCGTAATATGTCTACACTTAACTGAACGCAAGCTGAAGCCAAGCTCTTACTAATAAATTATGAACCCACTCGAAAAATATCAAGAGTCTTTAGCATCGGGCATCCTTATCGCAGACCCCTGCCAAGCAAATGCGGTAAAACATACTCAGCGGCTCTATGACGAAATGGTTCAACAACACAAGGAAACGACAAACTCCGGCTTATTTAAAAAACTCTGGCTAAATAATTCTAAAAAACCCATAAAAGGACTCTATTTTTGGGGCGACGTAGGTCGTGGCAAGACTTATCTCATTGACAGCCTTTTTGAATGCATTCCGTTCGAGGGCAAGCTGCGCGTGCATTACGGGACTTTTTTTAAAGCCCTACATGAACGCTTGCAAAACATGCCCAAATCACCAGACCCGCTGACTGTCATAGCAAATGAGTTTGCCAAACAATGTCGCTTACTCTGTATCGACGAATTTCATGTTGACGATATTACGGATGCAATGATTATTGCTGGCTTACTCGAAGCAAGCTTTAAGCAAGGAATGACGATTATCGCCACCTCAAACACACCCATTGAAAAGCTATACCGCAATGGTTTACAACGCGATCGATTTCTACCCGCGATTGATCTCTTACTCGAACACACCGAAGAAGTTCATTTAGATGGAGATCAAGACTATCGGTGTAATCAAATCGAACGGTTCGGCGTCTTTCATGTAACAAACTCGAATGAAGTTCCTGAATCGTTTAAAAATGAATATCAGCAACTTGCCCCGCACGCCCCGATTGAAGAAAAAACCCTACAGATTAATAATCGCGATATCAATGTCGTTTCACATACCGGGCATATCATCTGGTTTGATTTTGATGCCTTATGCAATACACCGCGCTCATCTTCAGACTACTTAGACTTAGCAAAAACCTATCACACCGTCTTTCTCTCAAATGTCAGAGCACTGGATGACGGCCAAAATGATATTGCACAAAGATTTATCCAACTCATTGATGCACTATATGACCATCAAGCAAAACTGATAATGCATACCTCCTCTCCGATTGATGCGCTTTATCGAGGCGAAACCCTCAATTTTTCCTTCCAAAGAACATTAAGCCGCTTAAATGCCATGTGTAGCGAAGATTATTTGCGTCAAGCTCATCGTCACGGATGATTGGCGATGTAGGGTTTACATCACTAGTGTTATACTTAGTCAGCGCACCTTGAAGCTAACAATAGATGTAACGACTCAGCATGTTTAGATTTTGTTTCAGATCAAGGCGTTTTCGCACGGAAAGAGGGTGCATATAGAAATATGTAACCGATTGAGTACGAAAACAACGTAGATATGGGGCAAACGATGAATATACTGAGTGGTTACCAATAGATTGACTTAACAGAACGGTATTAATACACGGTATGAACATTACACTCAATGGCGAACTAAAAGTCGTGCCTAAAAACTGCACAGCCCAACAACTCATAGAGTCACTTCAACTACAAAATACGCGACTTGCATTAGAAGTTAATTTGGCAATAATACCTCGCAGCACTTTTAAGCAACACATTTTGCACCCCGAAGATAAAGTCGAAATTGTACGCGCCATCGGTGGTGGCCGGGCAATTTAAAGATTGAGTTCGCAACTGCATTACCCGCAAATCTTTTCACATAGACCCATTAAACAACTACAGTGGATTAAATAACATGTCAGATACAAACGCTAACGAGGACACCCTTAAAATTGCCGGCAAAACCTATCGTTCTCGCTTATTAGTTGGCTCCGGAAAATATAAAGACCTCGAAGAAACACGACTCGCCACCGAAGCCAGTGGAGCAGAAATTATCACGGTCGCAATTCGTCGAACAAATATGGGACAAACCCCTGGAGAACCGAATATCCTTGATGTATTACCGCCTGAGCAATACACCTATCTGCCTAACACTGCGATGTGTTACACCGCCGATGACGCCATCAGAACTTGCAGACTCGCACGTGAACTGCTTGATGGGCATCGATTGATTAAACTTGAAGTCTTAGGTGATGAAAAAACCTTATTTCCAGATATACAACAAACCTATGTTGCCGCGGAAACTTTAATTAAAGAGGGGTTTGAAGTAATGGTTTATACCAACGATGATCCTATCGCTGCGAGAAACTTTGAAGAGATGGGTTGCGTTGCTGTCATGCCATTAGCGGCTCCCATTGGCTCTGGCCTAGGTATTCGCAACCTCTACAATATCCGCCAAATTGTAGAAAATGCCAATGTCCCCATCTTGGTTGATGCCGGCGTCGGAACGGCATCCGATGCCGCGATTGCGATGGAACTTGGCTGCCACGGCGTACTCATGAATACCGCCATCGCAGGCGCAATGAACCCTGTATTAATGGCTTCTGCAATGAAAAAGTCGGTGCAAGCGGGTCGTGAAGCCTATCTTGCGGGACGGATTCCCAAAAAAGCATATGCAAGCGCTTCATCCCCCATCGACGGAACATTTTTCTAGTGCCACTTATCTCACAGCACTTTTTTGTTGCCACTACGGTCTTCAGCAAAGCTGGGATACATGCCTGAACTAAAGCATTTACGACGCATTCGTAGCTTTGTAAAACGTGAAGGACGCATCACCACACGTCAGCAAACAGCTCTTGCCACATTATGGAAAGACTATGGAATCGACTTTAGCAGGCAACCATTAGACCTTGATCAGGTTTTTGGTCGCTCAGCCCCGAGAAACCTCGAAATTGGATTTGGCAAAGGCGAAGCGATTATCAATATGGCGGAAGCTCATCCCGAAGAAGATTTTTTAGGTATTGAGGTATTTCAACCTGGGGCAGGACAAGTACTCGCCCTGGCCAAAGAAAAAGGCCTGGGCAATATTAGGGTCATCATCAAAGATGCGGTAGAAGTACTGGAAAACCAAATTTGCGACCAGAGCCTTGAACGCGTTTATCTTTTTTTCCCGGACCCTTGGCATAAAAGAAAGCATAAAAAAAGACGCATCCTGAACAGTTCATTCACTGAATTGCTGGCGCGAAAAATCAAACACCAAGGCCATTTTTTTCTCGCTACTGACTGGGCAGACTATGCGCACCAGATGATTAACGTTTTGGATGCCAGCCCTTATTTTGCCAATACAATGAGCAGCGGTCACTATGCAATACGCAACCCGAGACGTCCTTTGACTAAATACGAGCGCCGAGGACATAGACTCGGGCATCAAGTTTGGGATCTCGATTTTGTGCGGATCCCTCATATTTCCGGAAAATTATCATCGAATCTGCATCAGATATCCAGCAACCCTAACAAACCCTCTAAACCCGAATGATTTAATGTGCAATTGGCCCGCATTTGAACCTTGGGTTTGGCATGATACGCAACGCCAAGCCCAGCTAAGGCCATCATTTTCAAATCGTTTGCACCATCGCCAATCGCTACAGCGCATCCAGGCTCAATACCCAGTTCATCACATAACGACTGCAAGTAGTCCGCTTTTACGGTTGCATCCACAATACCGCCGACCACTTTTCCAGTGAGCTTCTGGTCAACAATCTCCAATTCATTCGCATAGCAGAATGCAAAATCAAGCTGATTTTTTAACTTTTGAGTGAAAAAACTAAAACCACCAGATACTAATGCAAATCGAATATCGCTTGATTTCAAATGATCCAATAGCAGCTCAGCCCCCGGATTGAGACTCAAACGCTCGTCAAAAACGCGCTCTAATACACTAACATCCAAGCCTTTCAAGAGCGCAACACGCTGGGTTAACGATTCTGCAAAGTCTAACTCACCAGACATTGCGGCCTCGGTAATGGAGGAAACTTCTCTTTTTTTTCCTGCAAAATCAGCAATTTCATCGATGCACTCAATATTAATTAAGGTCGAATCCATATCACATACCACTAACTTAACCGCTTCGGGGCTAAATTTATCCGGCAGCATATTAATATCAATGGGAAACATTTCACGCAATCTCGTTATTTCAGCCAAATCAATTGCGCGACCGACCTTAAGCTGGACGTACTTTTCTTTTAATTTTGATACGCCACCGACCTGCTCACAAATCGCAGCAACTAGCTGCTGGGTTAATGCGGAACCTTGAAGAATTAACTGACTCATTGAATATTATTTAACCGCCCATCTAGGTTTTGAAAGGGGTGCTAGGCTAGTAGTTTAATTTTTATTGTGCAAGCAATAAGCGCTAAAATTTCGCCCAAACAAACCTTCCTGATGAAACACGCGACAATCCTAAACTTCGCAATTAACCGCTACGGAGTGTTTTTATATTGTTGATTACAATAAAAATAAGCACTTTTACTGCGTCCAACCGCGGATTTTAGGATAATATTAAAGATCCAAGCCTTTCGATCCGTATTAAAGAAAGAAAAACCCATTAAAAACAAATAGTATGAATATCGTGCTCCTACACACCCCCGTGCTGAAACCGCTCAATACTGCGCTCGTATGTCTTAAAGCAGTAACAATAACGACTGTCGCTTTATTATTTTTAAGTGCCTGCGCTGCAACAGGGGAAAAAGCCCACAACCCCATTAACGACTATCGAACTTTTCACTTTGACGGAGAAACTCAGATTGGAAAGATAGGAGACTCTTATACTGCTGATCTCGTAATTTATGGTTCTGAAGATCAATACATGCTGATGGAAGCGTTAATA
>JALUUH010000128.1 GCA_027021445.1 Gammaproteobacteria bacterium | reverse complement strand
TTCAATTTTCATTTATGGGTTAGTTTATCCCATTTTGGTGTACAGATTCATTAGGCCACAATACCTTGTGCGGCGAGTTTATAAGCCGTTTTTTCAGCGAGTTTTAAGTAGGCCGCCACCTCTTTCGATGTTAAAATTTGATCAGTCATAGCATTGTTTGCCCTCATAACCTTGGAGAGAATAGAGGAAAATATGGGAAACGACAATCGAAGATGTGAGTAGCAAGCATGTTTTTAACATTGCACCAGAGGGTGCATGGGAGAACAAAACGACGGAGATCTCCTTTTAGGTCATGTGCTGGATACGTCGAATCCGATGGCTGGGAGGCTAACCTGTGCCCTAAACGGCTACCACCCTGGAGAGGCATAAAAAGCTTTTGCGGGGGTGAAAACAAAATGGCGCGCCCGGAGAGATTCGAACTCCCGACCAATCGGTTCGAAGCCGATTACTCTATCCAACTGAGCTACGGGCGCTCTCGATAAAAATGGAGATAATACTGCGGAGCTGTTTTATACACAGTTTGTTAAAAAATATCAAATTTCATCTCTTTTGTCCTTATGTAGTCATAACAAAAAAAAGGGCTGCTACAGCAGCCCTTTTCGTTGATGTATGGACCTTCTGGTCAACACCTGGCGTCAACAAGCGCCCTCAGAAGCTCCGTTGATACATCCATTAGACATATGACCACCTCCCTTTCAACAGGGAAAACTCGACATGCAGTAAGAATTGCCCTGATCAACTCATAACCGCTACGCTCCAATTTATACATTTGCATAAGCAAAAAATTGACCGCAAAATGAATGTTCAAAGATAAATATATGCGTTATTACGGTAGAAGTATAGGCCAAGACCAGTCGAATGAAATTGGCCTATACGTGAAAAGGAAGTGCCATTGTCTGTCTCTTTGAGTAGAGTAAATATACGTCCTAGTAGATATCAAGCACTACTTCATCAAACAAATCATCAAGATCTTCGTCAGATACTTCTAAAGAACTAATAAAATCATCAATACTAGGGAAGCTGTGGTCTGGGTTTAGTGAGTATAAATCGTCATCAAACTCAGTCCACTGTCTATCATAGTACATTGCCCGTGAATGGCTCTTTTGATATTCTTGGGTCCAATTTTCATCTAACTCTTTTTCAAAATTTTCTAAACTAATCTGTGTTGCCATGTTAATCCACCTTTTCCAAATTTTCCCCTACGTTGGGTTTATTAGATGGCCAACGTTTGTATTTATAATTTAAGCACTATAAGAGACTCTCATCTGTAAGGAAGATCACACATTAGGAAATAATTTTAAAAAAGGAGGGTGGCTGCAAAAATCGAATGAAAACGAACATTGCAATACCAATAGCGAACATTTTCTTTAAATATTGTGGTTATTCACTAATGGCTTCAAGCTTTTCAGGTTCAGGAATAATAATTTGTCCATTCTCACAGATAATTATCCCTTCATCTTCCCAGGCTTTTATTTGTTTGTTAATACTTTCACGAGTGGCACCCGTCAACTTACCGAGATCACCTTGCGACAACTTAATGCCGAGTTCAAGACCCTTGTTTGTTTCCTTACCATACTCATCTGCCAATCCTAAAAAGCGTTTTGCCAGTCTGCCGGGGAGATTAAGAAATATTGTGTCCTGATAAAGCTCATCTGTTTTGCGTAATCGGCTAGCTAATGTCGATAATAGGTGAATAGCTACTTTGGGGTTCTTTTCTAGAAAGGGAAGGAAATATCGTCGTTCAATCACTAAAAGTTCTGTTCTCTCAAGCGCCTTAACAGTCGCAGTACGTGGCCCGCCATCTAATAACGCAATTTCTCCAAAAAAATCACCCGGCGCCAGTATAGAAAAAGTCAATTCTTTCCCTTCATCCGAATCAGTATTAAGATTGACTTTACCACTCACAATAAAAAACATGCTGCTACCAGATTCGCCTCTATGGCAAATAACTTCACGATTTTTTATATCTTTGGACTTTGAAAATTGGGCAAGGGATGCAAGTGCAGAATCTGGAACATTGTGAAACATGGCGCAATTGCGAATGATCTGCTGTTTTTCCTCTGATGTTCTTATCAACATATCCTTTTTCCCCTTAGAATGAATAACTACTGTTACACATTATTTTTAACTTTCCAAGTTATACCCATTGATCTATAAATCATATTAAATGCAAATTAAACCATAATTAATAAATACTTTTTATTACATCCAAAAAACCGACTTTAATACATTCCAAAAAAAAAGGCCGCTTAGCGGCCTTTTTTTTTGGAATGTATTCACATGTATCACTTAAATAGCGGTGTAAATATATGCTTGAGAATAGGGGCAGAACCCTCACTCTCGAATCTAAATCAAGCATCAACAGCCTTCATGCTCAGACGAATACGACCTTGTTTATCAATTTCAAGTACCTTAACCTTAACCACATCACCTTGAGAAAGCTTGTCACTCACGTTCTCTACACGCTCTTCAGAGATTTGAGAAATATGAACTAAGCCATCTTTACCCGGTAAAACATTGACAAAAGCACCAAAATCCATGATTTTGCTCACTTTACCCTCGTAGATCATACCGACTTCGACATCTGCAGTTAGCTCACGTACACGAGATTCTGCTTCTTGACCTGCCGCCATATCGACAGAAGCAATTTTAACAACTCCGTCATCGGTTATATCAATCGTTGTACCGGTTGTTTCCGTGATATCACGAATAGTTGCACCGCCTTTACCGATAACATCGCGAATACGATCTGGGTTAATTTTGAGGGTAATATAACGCGGAGCGAATTCTGACATTTCCTCACGCGCAGAATTAAGAACCGTGTTCATATTTTCAAGGATATACAAACGACCATTCTTGGCTTTCTCTAAGGCAACTTGCATAATTTCACGCGTTATACCCGTGATTTTGATATCCATTTGCAAAGCAGTTATTCCATTCGCGGTACCCGCTACTTTGAAATCCATATCACCTAAATGATCTTCGTCTCCAAGAATGTCACTAAGTACTGCATACCCTGTATCCTCTTTAATCAAGCCCATGGCAATACCCGCAACCGGTGCTTTTAGTGGTACCCCGGCATCCATCATTGCTAAACTGCTTCCGCAAACTGATGCCATCGAGCTAGAACCATTGGACTCTGTAATCTCAGATACCACACGAATAGAATAGGGATATTCCTCCATATCAGGCATTACCGCCAACACACCACGCTTAGCCAGTCGACCATGGCCGATTTCTCGTCGTTTCGGAGAACCTACAAAACCACATTCACCCACACTGTAGGGAGGAAAGTTATAATGAAACATAAAAGGTTCTTTATAACTGCCTTCTAATGCATCAATAATTTGTGCGTCACGATCAGTGCCTAAGGTGGTCACAACCAATGCCTGGGTCTCACCTCGGGTAAACAAGGCAGACCCATGAGTGCGGGGTAACACACCTGTTCTTACGCTAATTTTCCGAACAGTATCAGGGTCACGGCCATCAATTCTAGCCTGGCCAGCGATAATTTGACCACGCACAATTTTCTTTTCTAGAGCCGCCATCGTATTTGCTACATCCGCTTTCGATGGACTATCGTCCGCTTCAGTCACCAGTTTTTCGATTAATCCATCCCGAATTTCGTCCAGACGCGCAACGCGAGATTGCTTCTCCTTAATCTGATAAGCCTCTTCAATAGCACTCATGGCCTGAGAGTTCACAGAATCTATTAACGCGGTATTTGCTTCAGGTGCTTGCCAATCCCATGATTCATTACCAAGCTCGGATACTAACTCATTAATCGTCTTAATCGCTGTTTGCATTTGCTCATGGCCGTACATCACCGCACCTAGCATTACGTCTTCCGATAACACATTGGCTTCAGACTCCACCATTAAAACAGCATCGTCAGTACCCGCAACAACTAAATCTAAATCAGATGTTTTTAACTCAGTCGCCGTTGGATTTAACAAATATTGACCATCTTTATAGCCTACTCGTGCTGCACCAATGGGGCCTTGAAATGGCATACCGGAAATTGCGAGTGCTGCCGAAGCACCAATAATCGAAACAATATCCGGATCTATTTCGGGATCAACCGAAACAACGGTTGCAATAATCTGAACTTCATTTTTGAATCCTTTAGGAAATAAAGGACGTAAGGGGCGATCTATCAAACGACAAGTTAATGTTTCCTTTTCATTAGGACGACCTTCGCGTTTAAAAAAACCGCCTGGAATTTTTCCAGCGGCATAGGTCTTTTCTTGATAATTAACCGTTAATGGAAAAAAATCTTGTCCAGGCACTGCATTTTTTTTTCCTACAGCTGTAACCAATACAACGGTATCACCCATGCTTGCCATAATGGCACCAGAAGATTGACGTGCAATTTCTCCGGTCTCTAATTTTACCGTATGTTCACCAAACTCAAAACTTTTTGTAATGGGAGTCACAATGATTTCCTTTTGTATGCGTTACTTACGTAAACCTAATCGTTTAATCAAAGAACGATAACGCTCAACATCTTTCTTTTTAAGATAGTCGAGTAATTTACGACGCGTACTAACCATTTTAAGTAAGCCGCGACGAGAATGATGATCATGAATATGTTTTTTAAAATGAGAAGATAAATCATCAATTCGCGCAGATAAAAGAGCAACCTGAACCTCAGGGGAACCCGTATCATTTGCTTCTGTTTGATAATCTTTTACGATATTTTTTTTGCCTTCTGTTGATAGTGCCATTTTTCTTTCCTCTGGAAACCCTTATTAAAATAAAAAACTACACACTGCTGAGTAAACGTTTTGGTGCGACTCTTCCGTCATCTAAAATTTTGCCGATGCCAATAAACATCTCGCCATTTTGGTATAACTTAACCAAGCCATCTGTCGGCGCGCACGGCACCGTAACAGCTCGACCCTGCTTTACATAAAATGCAGCGTCTTCGTCCAAGTCAACGGAAGGCCAACCCTCCAACGCAGAATCAATAGGGAGTAGTTTGCTCTCTAATTCATCAACTCCAGATACAGCCAGGGTTTCCGCCAGCTCATCCAGGGTAAAAGAATGTTTTAAATCAAAAAAACCGACTTTTAATCGCCTCAACATCGTTACATGCCCACAAGTACCAAGCGCTGCGGCAATATCTTCAGCCAAGGTTCTAACATACGTGCCTTTCGAACAATGAACCTCAAATATAATTGATGGAGCATTATACTGAATTAGCTTCAAGGTAAAAACATTAATCTTGCGCGTTGCACGCGCTACTTCTATTCCTTTGCGTGCCCATTTATACAATGGCTGGCCGTTTTGTTTGAGCGCGGAATGCATGGGTGGCAGTTGATCGTTTTCACCAATAAAATCTTGAAATACCTTAGCAATTAATCGATCTGATAGAGTAGGTACGGGCATTTCACACTTCAATTCACCCTCTATATCAGCCGATGTAGTCGCAACACCTAAGCGGCACTCTGCAAGATACTTTTTATCCGAATCAAGTAGATAAGCAGACATCTTAGTCGCATCGCCAAAGCAAATAGGTAATAAACCCGTCGCAAATGGATCTAAGGAACCGGTATGTCCTGCCTTGCGGGCAAAGAACATCGTTTTAGCACGTTGCAATACAAAATTTGAAGAGGCTCCAGCGGCTTTGTCGAGTAATAATATACCGTTTAAATGCCTACCTCTCGATGATCTTCTCGCCAAACCCAAGCTACTCCAATTTTACCGAATCTACTCGGTAGAGCCTTTTGAGAGCCTTGATTCTTCGATTAAACGAGAAATACGATTCCCATTATCCATTGAGACATCATAAACAAATACTAACTCAGGTATTGAACGCAAGCGCATACGCTTGCCTAGTTCTCTCCGCAAAAAACCAGCCGCATTTTTCAAAATAGGCATGATGGTATCAGCCACTGCTTGGTCTTCTGTAACGGTTAAAGCCGTTACAAACACTTTTGCATAAGAATAATCACGGGTAACTTCAACGGCAGAAACCGTCACCCATTGAACACGTGGATCCTTCATCTCTTGCTGGATGAGTAATGCGAGTTCTTTTTGTATTTGCTCGCTAACGCGTCGCTGTCTTCCACCGTCGTTATTCATTACAAGCTACGTTTAACCTCAACACGCTCATAAATTTCGATTTGGTCACCTGTTTTTACATCATTATAGTTCTTTACGCCAATACCACACTCGTAACCATTTTTTACTTCATTGACATCGTCTTTAAATCGTCTTAATGATTCTAAAGCACCTTCATATATCACAATATTATCGCGTAAAACACGAATGGGATTATTACGTTTTACAATTCCATCAATGACCATGCAACCCGCAATTGAGCCGATTTTTGGCGAGCGAAAGACATCTCTAACTTCGGCAAGACCGACAATATCTTCCCTAAACTCTGGTGCCAACATGCCTGTCATCGCCTGTCTTACTTCATCTAATGCTTCGTAAATAATACTGTAATAATGCAGATCAATACCTTCTTCTTCGATTAATTTTCTCGCGCTTCCATCAGCACGAACATTAAAACCAATCATTATTGCTTGTGATGCAAGCGCTAGTTGAGCATCTGACTCATTAATTCCGCCAACACCGGAAGAAACAATATTGACCTTCACTTCATCTGTAGAAAGCTTAACAAGCGCATCTGAAAGCGCCTCCAAAGACCCCTGTACATCCGTTTTAATCACCACATTCAAGGTGGAAACCTCGCCTGCTTCCATGTGGGTAAATAACTGTTCTAATTTAGCCGCTTGTTGTTTCGCTAACTTAACCTCACGGAATTTACCCTGGCGATACAAGGCCACTTCACGTGCTTTACGTTCGTCAGCAACAACCATCGCATCATCACCTGCTTTAGGTGTCCCTGATAAGCCCAGTATTTCTACCGGCATTGATGGCCCAGCAGATATAATGGAACGACCATTCTCATCAGACATTGCTTTTACCCGACCGTATTCGTGGCCCACTAAAAGCATATCACCTTTGCGAAGCGTGCCATTTTGTACAAGTACCGTTGCTACCGCCCCTCGGCCTTTATCCAATCGGGATTCAACCACCACCCCTTGCGCGGGTTTGTCTTCAATCGCTGATAACTCAAGAACCTCTGATTGTAATAAAACAGCCTCAAGTAATTCGTCAATGCCTTCCCCTGTCTTTGCAGAAACATGAACAAACATTGTATCTCCGCCCCAGTCTTCGGGTATAACCTCTTCAGCTGAGAGCTCATTCTTAACCCTGTCGGGATCAGCATCTTCTTTATCAATTTTATTAACCGCGACAATTAAGGGTACATTAGCCGCTCGCGCATGCTGCACTGCTTCTTTAGTCTGCGGCATAACACCATCGTCAGCAGCCACAACTAACACAACAATATCCGTAATTTTTGCGCCACGTGCCCGCATCGCCGTAAATGCTGAATGGCCCGGAGTATCCAAAAATGTCACCGTACCTTTATCGGTATCGACGTGATAAGCACCAATGTGTTGAGTGATGCCACCCGCCTCACCAGACGCAACTTTTGCACGACGAATATAATCAAGCAATGAAGTTTTACCATGATCGACATGGCCCATAACGGTAATGACGGGTGCTCGAATAACCTGTTTACCCTCTTGCTCATGTGCTTGGATAATAAATGATTCAAGATCATTATCACTAACCAGTTTTGCCACATGGCCCATTTCTTCAACCAATAATACCGCCGTGTCTTGATCCAATACTTGGTTAATAGTAACCATTGAACCAAGCTTCATCATTGCTTTTATTAACTCAGCAGCTTTAATTGACATCTTAAGCGCCAAATCTGCAACCGTTATAGTTTCCGGAATGGCGACCTCTTTGATCATCGGTTTGACCGGTTTTTCAAACCCATGTTCTGTGTTTGAAGAGGGTTTAGTACTGGTTTTAAGCTGTTTTTTATTTCGCTTACCACCCTTTCCAGGTGATACATGCAATTCCGAGCGTCCCCCAAAATTTGATTTTCCACCACTATGTTTGCGTTTTTTACCTTTTTTACTCGCACCGGGCTTGTCTTCCCTAATATTTGCAGCCTCAACCTCTGCCGGTGCCGTTTGCTCAGAAGACTCTTTTTTCTTCGATGTTTTAGTGGCCTTTTGCTGATTCGTACTTTCTTGTTTTGCGAGTTCTTGTTGTTTTAACGCCTCTTCTGCCTTTTGTTTTTCTTCCTTTGCTTGTTTCTGCAATGCTTCTTCACGTTGTTGAGCCGCTATTTTTTCTTCTTTAGAAATTCTTTCTTGCTCTTCCCGTTGACGACGTTCTTGAATCTCAAGTTCTGCTTTTTCTTGCGCCGCAGCTTGCGCTGGATCAACGTCTATTTCGCTTCTTTTTACGTAAGTTTTGCGTTTTCTAACCTCAACATTAACTGTCCGGCTAGTGGATTTTCCAACTCCCGGCGTGCGACTACGCGAAGTCTGCGTTAGCTCACCCAGCGTTCTTCTTCTTAAAGTGATTTTTCTAGGCGCATTTTCGCTTGACTCGTCATTACTCTTAGGACCTTTCAGAAAACTGAGCAGTTTATGTTTTTCATCATCGGAGATAGTTTCATCGGGTTTTTTTTGCTCGACACCTGCTGCCCCCAACTGCACTAACAGTCTATCTACGGGAACACCTACCACCTCTGCAAACTGCTTTATCGTTACATCTGACATACTCGCCTCGCTCTAATCCTTCATTCTTCCGTAGCAAACCACGGTTCTCTCGCTTTCATAATAAGTTTTCCAGCGGTCTCTTCATCTACACCAAGAATATCCACCAATTCGTCAGTAGATTGCTCAGCAAGATCGTCCATCACTGTAATCCCATTTTTTTTAAGCTTTTCTGCAATTTCAGGCGTAATACCTTCCATCTCAATCAAGTCTTTTGCGGCGGCATCTTTTTCCTCTGACGATGTTTCAGCGGTAATGATAGCACTCGTCAACAAGGAATCACGTGCGCGTTCTCGCAATTCCTCAACGATGTCTGCATCGAACTCTTCTATATGTAACATTTCAGCGACCGGCACATACGCGACTTCTTCCAAACTTGAGAAACCTTCCTCAACCAAGATAGCAGCGACTTCTTCATCTACATCGAGTTTTTCCGTGAATAATTTCAGCAAATTATCGGATTCTTCCTCACCTTTTTTTGCCGCATCGGCGATGGTCATAACATTTAGCGTCCAACCCGTTAATTCGCTCGCTAGTTTCACATTCTGTCCACCACGCCCAATCGCTTGCGAAAGCTGGTCATCTTCAACAGCTATATCCATCGTATTCGAATCTTCATCAACAACAATTGAAGCAACTTCTGCTGGCGCCATTGCGTTAATCACAAATTGTGCAGGATTAGAGTCCCAAATAATAATATCTATACGCTCTCCAGCTAACTCGTTAGAGACTGTCTGCACCCTCGAACCACGCATGCCCACACAAGCACCCACAGGATCAATCCGCGGATCATTCGATTTAACGGCTATTTTTGCTCGTAATCCCGGATCACGTGCGGCACTCATTATTTCAATCAGCTCTTCACCGACCTCAGGAACTTCCAGCTTGAAGAGTTCCAATAATAACTCAGGAGCAACCCGGCTAATAAACAACTGTGGCCCTCTGGCTTCAGAGCGCACTTCTTTTAAGTAGCCACGGATGCGATCACCAGAACGCATTGATTCCCTTGGAATCATTTCGTCTTTATGAATAATTCCTTCGGCATTACGTCCCAGGTCTACAAAAACATTCCCTTTTTCGACACGCTTTACAACGCCGCTTAACAACTCGCCTTTGCGTTCTAAAAATGCTTCTACCACTTGCGCCCGTTCTGCTTCCCGAACTTTTTGTACAATAACTTGTTTTGCGGTTTGCGCGGCAATCCGTCCAAATGCAACAGACTCTATGGACTCTTCGATATAGTCTCCCGCTGCAATACCCGGCCTTAGCGTGCTACTTTCAGTTAGTAGCTTTTCTTTACTCGGTATTTCGAAGTTCTCGTCGTCATCCTCCATAACCAACCAACGCCGGAAAGTATCGTAATCACCCGTTGTACGATCTATGGAGACTCTCACATCTACATCTTCTTTATAACGCTTACGAGTAGCAGTAGCTAACGCACTTTCTATCGCTTCGAAAATAATATTTTTTGAAACACCTTTTTCGTGAGAAACGGCATCTACAACAAGCAATATTTCCTTACTCATCCTTTAA
This sequence comes from Gammaproteobacteria bacterium, assembly GCA_027021445.1. Lineage (GTDB taxonomy): Bacteria > Pseudomonadota > Gammaproteobacteria > S012-40 > S012-40 > JALUUH01. The sequence goes on along the minus strand of JALUUH010000128.1, from coordinate 20,920 downwards.
AACCTCCAGGACCATCATCAAAACTCGGGAACCAAGTTTGCTCTTTCAATATCTTCAACTTCAATTTCATACGTGTGCCCGTCAACTTCGACGGTTAACATCCCTTTCTCAATTGACAACATCTTACCTTTAAAATTTCTTCTTCCCTGCACCGGTATTCGTGTTCTTATTACCCCTAGACATCCTAGAAACTGGGTAAATTGCGCCTCGTTAAATAGTGGCCTGTCTAACCCAGGCGATGATACTTCCAAGGTGTATTCACCTCTAATCGGATCCTCTACATCCAATAATGCGCTGACTTGTCGGCTAACTCCTCCACAATCATCTGCTGAAATCCCATCGGGTTTATCGATAAAAATTCTTAATACAGAATGCTTGCCTTGGGCAATATATTCTACGCCAACAAACTCATAGCCTAAGCCTACGACCGTCGGTTCTAATAGCTGTTGTAAAAACTGAGCTTTTGCCATATTCCACACCACAAATAAAAAATGGGCCAATGGCCCACTTCAAATTCATATTTTTTCTATTGATTCACTTATACATTTAACTCATCGAATAAAACCACCAACAAGCCAAATCCAAAGCGCCAGTATCATAGTAGATAACCGCCCATAATTCAAGCAATTATTTCAATTGAATAGCATGTTATTTCACAGGTTTTTGGTAAATGATAATTTCATCAGGAAAAATTAAATCCGGGCTCTCTATAACACTCCATTTCGCAAGATCAGGATAGCGATAAGGCGTTGCATAAAATCGTATCGATATAGCCCACAATGTATCTCCTCTTACCACCGTATACATGCCCCACTCTGGAATAACGGGTAAAACGAATACATTTAAGCGTTTAATGTTTGGGACTACAGGCTCGGTACCTATCATGTGCCGCTCCTTTACCACATCGGTAATTTGAGCGCCAATAATGCTTGTTTTTTCATCATCAGCGGACTGTATCGTTAAAGTCTCCACAGCAGGCGTAATAAATTGCTTATCCTTTATCATTTTTTCAGGAACATTTAACACATAGGCTTTCACCCCCATCCAAAAGAAAACAAAAAACACGGAAATAAGCATTACCAAACAAATAGTTACAAACAACTTCCCAGGCAAAATATTAACTTTAATAGTGCTTTTGGCTGGAACATTATTCAGGGATTCATTCGTGACTGAAATAGGTATAACATCGGAAATAATGACTTCTTTTTGCTGCTCATCGGGTGCAGCATTATTATTTATTTCTGCTTCTGGAGATTGATCACTAACCGCGTTTTCGGTGATTAACGCATCATCTGCGGCTTCATTCGTGTCATTTTCCTTTTTCTCAATAACATTTTTTAATACCTTATTACTGGTTGTATCATTTTTTTTATTAGTGTTTATTGAGACAACATCAGGATCAAGCGATTTATAAGAAGAAGCAATGACATTTTCAATGTCGTTGCTCATTAATTGGCTTTCTGTCTTAACTGCTTGCATACTTTTCTTCGCCGCTAAACTCATAACATCATCTTCATGTTCCACTCTACCCTCGTTTATTTTCGATAGACTAGATTCACTAGACGAAATCATTTTTGATTCTACTAGGGATGATTTTTTTTCTACGATCTTCGCCACTTTGGAACTGTCTTTTGCCCACGCAGACAGTGGCGCTGAATTTTCCATATCATATAAACGTTGGAAATCAGTCGATAGAATGAGATTTCCATCTAATAATAATGTTTTACCAAACATTTTTCCGGAAACAAAATGCGGAGGCTGTTGCCAGTTTTGCTCTGGGGCTTGGGTAATCTCTAATATTTCGTCTACCCAAAAACCCATCAAGCCATCACGCGTCGTCGCTATAATAAAACGTCCTGTTTGCCGATCAACATTTTGCAGACCAAATTTGATTCGTAAATCCACCACGGAAACGGTTTTAGCACGGTGGAAAAAAACGCCGGCTATTGAATAAGCCTGACCTGGAAAAGTAGCAAGTTTAACGGGCGAAAGTATCGATTCAATATCGCGTACGGGTGCGCAGCAGAACACACAGCCTACTTTAAATACCAATATTTTTTCATTGTGTTTAACGCCGTGCATACTCTCGACACTTTACGGTGGGTCTGCACGTATTAACGACAAGTTAAATCTAATAGTTTATTTTTCTTATTTTAAAAAGGGGTTATGCTTAGGAATAGGCACGCAATAACTTCCCGGTTTAGCGCTTAGATTTAATTCGTATTCGTTCGTTCTGATTGAGCAAAATCACAGGAATAGTGGTTCTATTTCGAGGTTTTGTGAGTGAAGAACGGGCGAAGACGGGCTGAAGATGAGATGCCAAACGGGGAAGTTGTTGCGTGCCCATTCCTTCAGATGGGAATTAAAAAAAATACACAGTGTATGATCTTAATATTTAGGCTCATGCTTTACAAAATCGTGCGCCCACTCAAGCACGCTGCGAACACGAGGAGTGACCATTTTTTTGGCATCTTCATATGCAACCCAACGATACTCTTCGTGCTCAGGATGACCTAACTCTGGGTTGATTAATAAATCCACTTCACTTTCTTGTGTTTCAGCGAGAAAATATCGTGCAATTTTCCCTCTACCATAAGGCCCTGTATCGATAGAGCTGTGCGTCCATTTAAAATCTAATTGAGTAATACCAGACTCCTCTTTTACTTCTCTGGCTGCAGTTTCCAATGCACTTTCGCCGTCTTCTTGCATTCCTTTGGGGAAATCCCAGTGGGAATATGCACGTAACAGCAAAAACACATATCCATTCCCATTTTTACGTACTATGACCACGCCACAAGAAAGCATCTCAACCGTCACCTTTAAAGTAAACACAACAGTAAAAAAACTTAAAAAAATTAATATTATTAGCTTGCTCAATCATTAAATGCGTTAAAGTTTTAGGATACCACTCTCGATACCTTTTACGCCACTAACAGTCTCCTAGCATTATTCTCACACAAGATTCGCAAAATGAAATACTCAAGACCGCTGCTAATTTGGGCTTTAACTTGCATTTTTGTTGCCGTAGCAAACTATTTTTCCATATTCCAATCACTTGAAGGCATTTCATATGATTGGCGCATGACTCAAATCCGTAGCGGATTGTCAGCAAATGACAAAATTGCCGTTGTCCTGATTGACGACAACTCATTACAAGTCATGGATCAAGTTGTAGGCCGCTGGCCTTGGCCACGCTCTATTTATGCAGAATTACTCGATTACCTATCATACGGTGAGCCTCAAGCCGTCATGTTTGATATCACATTCTCAGAAAAGCATCTCTTTGACGGCAAAAATATAAGGGCTGAAATTAATGACCATGATCTTGCGCTCGTGCAGGCAAGTCAAATATATCCCTATGCCTATCATGCTACACGTTTTGTTCGCGAGTCTGAAGATGAGCTCAACAAATCACTACTCAATCAAGCATTACCTGATGACTTTATTCAAAGATTCTCATTAAGCAAACGCTTTCCTAAATCTATTATTAACAAAAATTCATTTAGCGCGCCCAATAATACAAAGTATTACCTACCATTTGCGGAACTGGCAATAGCATCCAATGGCATCGGTGTGGTGGACGTAAACAGCGATTTTGACGGTGTTTACCGCTCAGCACGCTTATTACATCGCTACCAAGAGTCGTTCTTCCCTGCGTTGTCTATTGCCAACATAGTAGATAAACAACCGCCCTTAAACATTAAGCGAGAAGGAGGCCAAATAATACTGGATAGCTTACGAATACCGATCACCCAAGACGAAAAAGTACTCATCAATTATTACACAGCATTTGCAACCTACTCTTTTAGTGCATTAATGGCCTCTTACCAAAAAATGCTGGCAGGAGATGTAGAGAATCTAATGGTTAACCCTTTTGAATTTAACGATAAGATTGTCTTTATAGGCGCAAATGCAGCAGGCCTGAAAGATCTCAAAGTAACCCCCATAAACGGTCGACTACCCGGCGTTTTCATCCATGCTTCAATGGCAAGCAATATACTCAATAATGACTTCTTAATTCCTGCAAAGTCGTATCAAACATACCTGTTTATCCTAATCTTGGCAGCAATTACCACGATGGGTGTGTTATTAGTTAAGCAAACTTTTTGGCAACACAGCCTACCCGCCTTGCTTGCAATTTCGTTCACATTTTGGTGTTATTTTCAATTTTCTAACAACATCGTCGTTGAATTTGTTGCCCCCATATCCTCGCTATTTTTAGCCTGGGTTCTCTCTTTTTCCACCCTTGTTTTTACCGAAGGCAAAGAAAAACGGCGATTTAAAAAAATGATGTCACAATATCTCTCCCCTGCGGTATTGAATACCGTCATGGCCAATCATGAAGATTACGCCAAAGCCGAAATCGGCAGCAAAGAAAATATAACCATACTTTTTTCTGACATTAGAAGCTTTACCAACATGTCGGAAACGCTTCCTGCCGAGCAAGTCGTAGATTTACTCAATCACTATTTTTCTAAAATGACCGATACTATTTTCAGATACGAAGGCACTATCGATAAATTTATTGGTGATGCCATTATGGCGTTTTGGGGTGCACCGATTATGTCTACCGATCATCCTGACAAAGCAATGCTAAGTGCTTTGGAAATGATCGATCAATTAGAAGCCGTCAATGAATGGGCAATACAACACAAATACCCCCCATTAACCATAGGAATTGGCTTGCATACTGGGTATGCTATTCTCGGCAATATAGGCTCTGAAAATAAGTTGGATTACACCATTATTGGCGACAATGTTAACTTAGCTTCCCGAATCGAAGGTCTTACTAAAACCTATTCATCGCCCATCCTCATCACTGAAGATACCTTTTCACACCTAACACTCGATATCCCATGCCGCGTGGTCGATTTAGTACGCGTAAAGGGAAAGCAAAAACCCATTAAAGTATACCAACCGCTGCTAAACCCACTCACCGCTACCGAAGAGAGCATATCTGAGAAAAAAGCGTTTGTCCGCAAGACCAATGAAGCATTTAAAGCGTATACCCACCGCCAATGGCAGCAATGCATCGACCTTCTATCCACCGATTTTCAAGACTCTGTGTCAACGGTTCACATTCAGCGTTGCCGTGAATACCAGGCCTCTGAGCCCGCTCAAGACTGGGATGGCGTATACGTTATGACGACTAAGTAAGCTATTAATATTTTTGATTATTTAATTTTTCCCCTTACATCCTCTTTAATTAAAGAATCAAGGCCCAAAGCCGACAACCTCAATAATAGAAAAATCACAGAAAAAACGTAGAAACTTCGCAGTTCGGTACAACCGAGGACTCCATCTATGAAAAAAATATTATTACTGCTCTCGTTTATTGCCTTGTCAACGAATGCATTCGCAGCAGACGAATACTTATACGTGATGAGCGCAAAAGCCAAATTACTGTCTAAGCCTGTCTTTGGATCTCAACACTTAGGTCTCATTTCCAAAGGCCAAAAAGTCATTACCATTAAAAAAACCAATAATTGGTTTCAAGTGAAGTTTAAAGGCAAAATTGGCTGGCTATCACGCTTAACCGTATCGCCACACCCGCCGATGAAACGAGTAAAAGTCATTGGCCTCGCAAAAGCCGATATTTCCCAACATTCTCGTTTACGAGCATCCTCAGTATCCACTACGGCGGCAGTGAGAGGCTTGCGTGCAGACAATCCGCGAGTGAGTGAGCAAGTCAGTGACTATGCAGCCCTGGAAAAAATGGAAGCATTTGGTGTTTCCGATAACGAAGTCTTCGCTTTTTTAGAGGAATTAGAATAAATCCTCATTCCTTTTAATATAAACAAATCGCGAAGGGACTCGCATGCACACACATTTTATTTTTCTGTTTCTACTTTTATTAGCGATCAGCTCTTTCCCACTTTTAGCAGATAATTTTCGCCTTCGTGTACATACCCAAACACTAAGTTTACTCACGGAAGAAGATATTCATGCAGAAATTCATTTCGGAAAAACCGTCGCAGCTCGTCTATTAGGGCAATACCCTCCCTACGACAATAAGGCATTAACCCGATATGTTAATCTAGTAGGCCAAGCATTGGTCTTAAACTCGCCACGCCAAGACATCACGTTTCATTTCTCGATAGTGAATTCCAACACCATTAATGCCTACTCAACACCGGGAGGTTATGTATTCATAACAACTCAGGCTATCAAAACCATGCAAGACGAATCAGAATTAGCCGCAGTCCTCGCACATGAAATAGCACATATCACTGAGAAACATATCGTCAATGAGTTCAAAATAAAGGGCAAAGATGATTCGATCACATCCGGTATAACGCGGATAGTCGGTGGTTCAAAAGATTCAGCGACAGTCGCGTTTCAAAACGCCGTAGACAAAGCGGTCGATTTATTATTGTCTCGCGGATTCAAACACGATGATGAACTAGGTTCAGACCAAGTAGCGGTCACCCTACTTGCACAAACAGGCTATGACACAATGGCTTTAGAACGTTATCTGCGCCGAGTCATTAAGGCGACCGAAGAAGACGACCGCAAAAAAAGCAACACCCACCCAACAACCGATCTGCGCCTAGATACGCTCAATGAGTATCAAAAGTCTAGCGATTTAATATTACATTTCCCTCAAGGAAAAAAACGGTTTCAAGCAATCACTAGTAATAACTTATAGCGCATAATGAAAAATTTAAACTATATTGTTCTTTTGATAATTGGAATAATTAACGCTAGTGTTTCAGCGGACGAATACCATTACAAAGATATTCTAATCGGTGATCGTGCGGCAGGACTCGGCGGAACTTATGTCGCAGTGTCAGACGATCCTTCCGGAATGTATTACAATCCAGCGGGGATAGTATATGCCGCCAGTCAAAAACTGTCAGCCAGCATGAATACGTATAATATTCGAAAAACAACCTACAAAAATGCACTTGCCGGAAAAGACTGGGTGCGCAGTTCTTCATTACTATTACCCAATTTTTTCGGTGTTACCCAACCACTAGGAGTAGGCACATTTGGAATCTCATACGCGATACCTGATTCAGCGATAGAAGATCAAGATCAAACAATTCCTTTAGACATCAGTCCAAATGACGGTAATAATGCAACGACAGATTTCACGATAAATTTCAATAACCAGGATAATACTTACAACGCCGGGCCTTCATTTGCACTTAAAATTTCCAAAAACTTATCGATGGGGATAACACTGTATGGTTATACACGCATTCAAGAGCAAATATTCAATCAAGTATTTGAAGCACCATTAAGCCATAACGATATTGCAGCGGTAGAGGCCACAGAAACAATAGCGGCCGTCGATGCAGTGGTTAACACTGAAGATGTATATCATATGGAGAATCTCTATATCTCTCGCAAAGAATACGGAATCAAACCTATTTTTGGCATTATGTATACACCATATGAAAAAATATCATTGGGAATTACTTTTTCGAATACATGGATGTTATCGAATACCATCGTAAGACAAGAAGTTTGTGCCTCAACCCTTAGAAACATCAACACCACGTTGTGCAAACAAGGCGAACTAAATCGCTTAAAAACCGAGTTTGAGGGCACACGTGAATTTCCCTGGGAACTGGCAACGGGTATTGCCTACTTTCCCAGTAATACCTTAATGCTGACTTCTGACATCGTAATCTACAAAGGCATTAACGCCACGACAAAACCCATGTTTAATATCTCCGCTGGCATTGAGTATTATCTTACCAAAACGTTCGCATTACGTGCCGGAGGATTTACCAACAATGCAAACACACCTGAATTAATCCCCGGTGTGATTAATCGATACCCGGAACATGTTGACCTAAAAGGTGGAACTATCAGCCTATCGAATTTTACCCGTTCATCATCATTAAGCTTCGGGGTTGTCTTAACCAAAGGTACGGGAGAAGCCCAAGTTTTATCAGGATCACCCAACCTTCAAGTCACAGAAATTCTCGGCATAACCGCCTTTATGTCTGCCTCTCATTCTCTATGATGGGTATCAGCACTATTGGCTCAAATCTAACCTAATAAACACTCTTTTTTACCGCAGTCTATCCCCCCTGTTCAGATCCTGTTTGTGCGCAAACCCTCGCTATTTCAGCACAATAATCAAATACCTCTATTGAAGACCGACCAGTTGGTTTGTTATAGTATAGGAGAATAATCAAGAATAGAGAGGTGGACACTATGAATGCTGTTGTGAAACAGGAAGATAGTCGTCACAGATTGCTTGAGGTTGCAGCGACAGAGATCTATGAAAACGGCTATCAAGCCGCGAGTATAGCCACTATCCTGGCTAAAACAGGATTATCCAAGGGAGCCTTGTATCACCATTTCCCTAAAAAACTGGTGCTCGGATATGCAGTTCTTGATGAAATTTTTATACCGAATTGCATGGCTCGCTGGACGCAAGCATTGAATGACTCAGACCCCATCAGCAGCATCAGCGCCTTTCTACGTGAAGGACTGGCATGTACAACCGATGAAAATATCCGCCTCGGCTGCCCCATTAACAATCTGAGTCAAGAGATGTCGCCCATTGATGAAGGATTCCGCCAACGAATCAACGCCGCATTGACCTACTGGCGCAAGAGTACGGAAGAAGCGTTCAAGCGGGGGCAGCAAGCAGGTACAGTATCGCTCAGAATCAATACGGTACATAACGCAACATTCTTCGTCGCTTCTATGGAGGGCATGATAGGACTGATAAAAAGTGCGCAAAACCGCGAATTGCTTGACGAATGTACTCAGGGGTTTATCGGCTACCTGGAAGGCCTGAGGCCATGAAAGGTGCATAGAACCGATTTTGTAGAACAATACAGTCAGTGGGTCATACGTTGGCGCTGGCCGATTGTAATCATCAGCGGTGTACTGGCACTCACCTTGGTCAATGGCTTAAAACATCTCAGTTTCAACACAGATTATCGCACCTTTTTTAGTGACGATAACCCACAAATGCAAGCATTCGAAGCGATACAACGCACCTATACCAAAGTCGGTAACATTCTATTTACGCTATCCCCGCGTAATGGCGACGATATTTTTGCTGCAGAAACGCTTACAGCAGTGGAAAGGCTAACCCAAAACGCGTGGCGACTGCCCAATGTATTACGAGTCGACTCGATCTCCAACTTTCAACACACTATTGCGCAAGGAGATGATTTAATTGTTGAAAACCTAGTTAATAGCGAGACAAAACTCGACCAATCCACACTCGATAGCATTCGGGAAATCGCGTTTTCTGAACCCGCATTATACCAACGATTGGTCGCGGTTGATGGGGGTACCACCGGCGTTAACGTCACCTTTCACCTTGAGGGTAAAACAATAGATGAAGTTCCAAGCACTGCCAATGCGGCACGTCAGTTAGCCACCGAGATCGAAGCTAACTATGCGCTAGATGTACACCTCACCGGCTCCGTAATGATGAACAACTCCTTCATGGAATCCAGCAAGCATGACATGAAAATACTGGTGCCTATCATGTATATGGTGATCATCATCATTACTTTCATGTTGGTACGTTCATTCAGTGCGACAATAGGCACCTTGGCTCTCGTTGTATTGTCAGTCGTCAGCGCGATGGGTATTGCGGGTTGGCTGGGCGTCAAGCTTACCCCACCCTCTTCTGCCGCCCCAACAATCATTATCACCTTAGCCGTCGCTGATGCAATTCATATCTTAGTCACACTACAGATGTTAATGCGCAACGGCATGCAGAAACAAGCGGCGATTGTCGAAAGTCTGCGAATAAATTTCGCACCCATTCTGTTAACTAGTATCACTACCGCGATTGGTTTTATCTCATTAAATTTCAGCGATTCCCCACCGTTTCATGATCTCGGCAACATCACCGCCATTGGGGTGCTGGCAGCATTTATTTACTCGGTCACTTTTTTACCCGCGTTGCTCGCCATTATGCCAATGAAAGTAAGAACAAGGTCTGGTCATATCATACGGATAATGGATTGCCTAGCATCATTCGTCATTCGCTACCGCCAGCACGTACTTTGGATTTCTATCATCGGCAGCCTAATCATCCTCTCATTCATTCCACGCATCGAACTCAATGATGATTTTGTCAAATATTTTGATTCCAGCACGGAGTATCGACAAGATGTGGATTTCACCACCACACATCTTACGGGTATCTATCAACTACAATATTCATTACGTGCGGGAAATAGCAACGGAGTAAGCGATCCTGAATTTCTTCAAGAGATCGATGCATTTGCCAATTGGTTACGCACGCAACCTGAAGTAAAACATGTCAGCACCATCAGCGATACCTTTAAACGTCTCAATAAAAACCTGCATAATGACGACCCTATTTGGTACAAATTACCGGATAACCGCGAACTCGCCGCACAATATCTATTGCTTTACGAACTTTCGCTGCCGTATGGGCTTGATCTTAATCACCAACTCAATGTCGATAAATCATCTACCCAAATTATTGCAACACTCGACAATTTAAGTTCGAAACAGCTACGAGATATTGCTGATCGCGGTGAACAGTGGCTGGCAGAGCATACACGTGACGGTCGTGCTATCGGTGTTGGTCCAGGACTTATGTTTGCCTATATCTCAGAGCGCAATATTAGCAGCATGTTAAGTGGCACCTTACTCGCGATAATTTTAATTTCATTCATCATCATGATCGCATTGCGCAGTGTGAAAATCGGATTATTAAGCCTTATCCCAAATCTATTACCAGCAGGACTCGCCTTTGGAATCTGGGGTTTTGCGGTCGGCGAAGTGAACATGGCAGTATCGATGGTAGCGGGTATGAGCCTCGGCATTGTAGTGGATGATAGCGTGCATTTTCTTAGTAAATACCTGCGTGCACGACGTGAACAAGGGCTTGATGCAACAGCTGCAGTACGCCACGCGTTTAATAATGTCGGTGTCGCCATCGTTGTCACTTCGTTAATACTCGTCGCAGGATTTATGGTATTAGCGCAATCAACATTTGGCATTAACTCATCAATGGCACAATTAACCGGCATTGCAATTGTGATGGCGGTCATTGCAGATTTATTTTTACTGCCCGCGCTGTTAATGCGTATAGATGGCCCAAAACCATACATCGATACCCTCTCTCAAGCGGCGACTAAAACGCATTACAAGGAGACCTTTCATGACGTTAAAATTTAGCATATTAACACTGATTGTAGTATTGCTTTCACTAGTAACATCAACAACCGTTTTTTCCAATAGCGAATTGTACAACAATCGCGGTCTTGAAATAGCCATCGAAGCAGACCGCCGGGATACCGGATTTGGTGACTCGTCGGCATCAATACAAATGATTTTGCGCAATCGTCATGGCGAAGTCAGTCATCGTGAACTACGCAACAAAACCCTGGAAGTCGAAAACGATGGCGACAAAGTCATTATCATTTTCGACACCCCACGTGATGTTAGAGGAACTGCATTTATGTCGTTTACCCATAAATTTGAACCGGATGACCAATGGCTTTATCTACCTGCGTTGAAACGTATAAAACGCATTGCCTCGCGTAACAAATCTGGCCCCTTTATGGGTAGCGAATTTGCATATGAAGATATTTCATCACAAGAAGTCGAAAAATATCGCTATAAATACATCAAAAACGAAACCTTTGATGGACGAAAGCACTTCCTTATTGAGCGCTATCCCCTAGACCAAAAATCAGGTTATGTACGCCAAAAAGTATGGATTGATCAGTCGGAGTATCGTATCTGGAAAATCGATTTTTATAACCAAACAGATACACTGCTGAAAACACTTAACTTCGATGATTACCAGCAATACTTAGGTCGCTACTGGCGCGCTAATATTATGGAAATGAAAAACCATCTCACCGGTAAAAGTACACTATTAAAATGGCGAGACTTTCATTTTAACAATGGCTTTACGGAACAAGAATTCACTCGTCACGCATTAAAAAAAATACGCTGATCATAGATAGTATTAGGAGGCTGTCCGAGAACAGTGATCGTAGCGAGGGCAAACCATTGTGGTCAAATTTTTCGACTCAATGAGGCGAATATTGAGTATATTTAACGAATTTAATCGGAAAATCTGGCCACAATGGATTGGCCGCAGTAGCTTCTCTATTCTCGGACAGGCTCCTAGGATGATACGGAACCGATGCTATTGCATCCTGTTGACTTTGATATTACAAACTGCCCTACATGCCGCAGAGTGGACAGGAAAAATTGGCATCGAAAAACGTAATTTCGAAAATGCACCATTGAGTCCACTACAGCGCAGAGACAGTCTCTCTGCAACATTCGAGAGCGAGTTTTATCATGACTGGCAACAAGGAAAACAACGAATTGTGGTCACACCTTTTGCTCGCCTTGATCAAAGTGACCGCGAGCGCAGCCATGTAGATCTACGCGAATTTTATTGGCGTGGTTCATATAGCAAAGTCGATCTCTATATTGGGCTGCGTAAACTCTTTTGGGGAGTCACTGAATCTATTCATCTGATTGATATTATCAATCAAAGTGACATGGTCGAAAATATTGACGGCGAAGACAAGCTAGGCCAACCCATGATCTCACTCGCCTATACAACAACACGCGGAGATTGGGAATTTTTTTTAATGCCCTATTTTCGTGAACGCACATTCCCCGGCACGGTAGGACGTCTTCGAACCCCGTTAGTGGTCGACCCAGAACGTACGCTTTATGAATCGGCTGCGGGTAAAAACCATCGAGACTACGCACTTCGCTGGAGTCATATTATCAACGACTGGGATCTAGGCCTTTCCTACTTTCATGGCACTAATCGCACACCACAACTGATGACAGTAACCGATAATCACGCCGTTGTTTTATCGCCCTACTACACACAACTCGATCAACTCGGGCTGGATTTACAATATACCCACAACGCATGGCTATGGAAATGGGAGTCTGTGCTACGCCTACATAACAATCGCCTCAACCCAAAATTAAAACGCAGCTATGCAGCGGTAGGGGGAGGCGAATATACCTGGTATAGTATTTTTTCTACCGATATTGGTATGATATTAGAGTATCAGTACGACAACCGCTCGGGGCTACAAGCACCTGTCGCTAACAACGATATTGCCATCGGCACCCGTTTTACGTTCAATGACAAAGATGACTCCACACTGCTCGCAGTACTTGTGATTGATGTTGAACAGCGCTCGCGTTTTGTCTCAATCGAGGCTTCACGACGACTAGACAACAACCTTAGTGTCAATATTGAAATGCGAATTTTTTCCAGTTCAACGCCACAAGAGCGCTTGTATTCACTCCGTAATGACGATTATTTTGAAATATTATTAACAAAATATTTTTAGAATCTGAATTCCTTGCGTGCCCATTCCTTAATCTTACTAGAGGGACTGTTCCACTAATTTCTATTTAAATTTGATGACAAAAAGTTGCACTGCTTTTAGAACCGCATAAAATAAACACATGATTATTCACGCCGATATGGATGCCTTTTTTGCCTCAGTGGAAATCCGTGAGCAACCGGCACTGCGCGGCAGGCCCGTGGTCGTCGGCGGACAGGCGGAAAGCCGGGGCGTAGTCGCAGCGGCCAGTTATGCGGCACGGCAATATGGCATTCGTAGCGCCATGCCCACCGCAACGGCACTCAAGCGCTGCCCAGAACTTATCGTCTTACCGGGGCGCATGGCTCTGTACAGCGAAGTCTCCCGGCAAATTCAGGCCATCTTCGCCCGCTACACACCTCTCATCGAACCACTATCACTGGACGAGGCTTTCCTTGATGTAAATGCCAGCACCACGTTATTCGGTCCCGCTCCGCAGATAGCCCGTGAGATCAAACAAGCCGTGCTGGATGAACTGCAACTAGTGGTATCCATGGGTGTAGCGCCCAATAAATTTATCGCCAAAATCGCCTCAGACCTGCAAAAACCCAACGGCTTTGTGGTGGTAAAAACCGCCAACGTGCAGACATTTCTCGACCCGCTGCCGGTATCCCGTCTGTGGGGGGTAGGCAAGATTACCGAGAAAAAACTCCATGCCCAACGCATCCACAGCATCGCAGATTTACGCCACGCACCCGAACAATTCATCCGTCAACACTTCGGTCAATATGGCGAGCAACTGCGACAACTCGCTCAGGGCCACGACCCACGTGCCGTCATTACTGAACGTGATGCCAAGTCCATTTCCCACGAAACCACCTTTGCGCAAGATATCAATGATGTAGAAATTTTACGCAGCGTACTCTCTAACCTCACCGAGCAGGTCGCTTGGCGTATGCGCCGTCAAAATGTGCAAGGTCGTACCGTGCAACTCAAATTACGCTTTGATGATTTTCACACCATCACTCGTGCCCATAGCCTCAGCGCCACCACGTACCATACCCGTGATTTGTGGCGTACCGTCCTGCAACTGCTAAACAAAGAAATAACCAGTGGCCTGCCGCCTATTCGGCTCATCGGCATGGGTGTGGGTGGGTTTGATACTGGAGAGCCGCATGCACAGCTTAGCCTGTTTGATGTACCGCACGACAGTCCTGACCCCGCACACGCACACAGCGAGGCCGGAAACATCGATAAAATCACCGATGACATTAATCGTCGCTTCGGCAATAAACTGTTATCACGCGCTCGCGGACTGCGGCGCCCACTGCCTCCTACTAATTAAGGTCACTTATCAGCACGACGGGTATTGAGACCCGCTAACGAATACAAAGGACACCAATTGATAAACCCCGTAGCCAGCGGCACAATGCCAATCCAACCCCAGATACCAATCACATCCGTTAGCGTCAAGCCAATCAGGACAAGCCCCGCCGTGATACGTAGTATTTTGTCAATACTGCCGACATTCAGTTTCATATTCCAGCCTCTTTTTTAATGCATGAATTCGACTAAAAAGTAAAACATTCATTACGGAATAGCAGTGACAATGTCACACAGAACTATTGGCTACCTCCGCCAACACCTGTCGTTGCTGCAAATGAATACAACCCCGTTGCAATACCAGCCAACCGTGGCGCTCAAACTCCTTTAACAAACGACTGACCACTTCACGCGCTGTTCCCAGTTCCCGTGCCAATATCTGATGGGTAGCATGCACCACATTATCGGCATCGACCATCGTCAACAACAACCGCGCCAAACGTGCATCCATGCGCCCAAAAGCGATAGCATCAATTAACATTACCAACGAAGTGATTCTTTCACCATACGTCGCAAAAACAAACTCACGAAATGCCGGAACCGCCAGAGCCTTTTGAAAAACCGACAACGGAATAGCAACCGCCTCCACCGTCGTCTCGGTAATGGCTTCAGCATGATAAAACTCACTGGACAACAGACAAGCCGTAGTCAACACACACGACTGCCCCGCCTCCACCCGATACAGCACAATCTCCTTACCCGACTCGGAAAGCTTTTGCACCCGCACCGAACCCGCTAATACCAGCAGATAATTCTGACAAACATCACCTTCGCGAAACACCGTAAGCCCTGCAGGTAGAGACAATGTCTTGGCTTTAGCCAACGTCATCAGCCACACATCGTCGTCAATCGATTGCAACGCAGGAAAAGACTTAAGCCATTTAGTATCCATTGATAAGGGGTCAGAGCCCTTTAACAAAGCTTCTCGGCCTACCACGCCGTGCCTGCCCAATCTTAGTTTTTAATTTTCGCTCAATTTTTTTTCGAAAATCATCATTGCCCAGAGGCGTACCCGTTTGCCATGCGGCACGAATGGATTCTAGTTGCTCATCAGCAATATACCCCTTAAACAAACTTTTATAATTCTTACAACGTAGCGCCTTTGTTCTACCCAGCGCCGTATACAGAGAGTGCTCGGTCAGCATGTTGTTAGCCTTACCTTGCGCGTTATATCGGTAGCTGCTCCAGCGGTAGTAACCTGGCGAATTCACGATATTTGCCCTAATCGGGTTCAATTCAATATAGCGCATACAGATTAGTAAATACTGTTCATCGTTGATTAAAGATGCCTTAAATCGCCCTTCCCAAATCGTCCCGCTCGAACCGTAAGTATGGTTGATATAGGGAACGTAATATCTGCCGATATATTGCATCATCCGGCTAATCCCTTGTGCTTCATGTGGCGTGGCTAAAATGTGAATGTGGTTCGTCATCAGCACGTAAGCGTTAATATCGCAATCATAACGCTTAGCCGCCTCCTGCAGCCATCCGAGATAGGCTTGATAATCAGCATCGTCAAAAAACACCTGCTCACGACTATGGCCCCGCTGAACAATGTGAACAGGTACATTTGGTAAGAAAAAACGTGGTTTGCGCGGCATCAACCCTTCCTCCGTGGTTAATTCCTAGTCTAACAACAGAGAGGCCTCTTTTAAAGGGCTCCGACCCCAATACCGCCGACCCCAATACCGCCGACCCCAATACCGCCAATACCGGACCCAAAATTCAACAGCAAATAACTTCCTTACCTTTATAGTCAGAAGTGACATTATCGAATCTCTCTTTGGGAATTTGAATGAACAGGCCATTTCACAAGCGCTAACTCATGCGAGTCACCATGACTTGAAAAATTGGGAACAAGAAAACATCCCTTATATCCTACGCAAGAAACGCCAGGCTTTTTTTACTGGAAGTAAAACCCAAAAAACGGGGAAGTTAAACCCGCTATGAGATAGCTTAGCTCCGCCCCCCATATACCTCGGATATTTCATGAATCACCGATTTCTCACTTGGTCCTTGATTTTATAGGAAATTATTTTCAATCGATCGTACGCACGAGTACGGCGCTCAATCAAATATTTCCCCGCAAAACCGATGCTAGGCGCAATAATCTCTCGTATTCATGAATTATCCGGGTTAGTAAAAAAGCTCTTGTTTGAATTTTGATGTTTGTCCGTCTGTGTATTCCATTCATTAAATTGCAGGAGTTATAAAGTAAGATGAGTTTTAATTCTAAATCAAAATATGGAATGCCATTGGCATCGTTAATCATGGGGATGTTTGCAGTGCAAGCAATGGCTGCACCGATACCTCAAAAGTTATTAGATCAAATTGATGGCTCTTCGCCACTCAGTGAATTTAAGGCAAAAATCACGAGTAACAGAACTGATAAATCAGCTTTAGGGGTAGATAAATCTATCAATCGGGAAGGAAAAGTCGGCGTTCTAGGTCAAGGATTTGATACTTTTAGAGAGTTACAGCGAGGTTATTGTTTAACGGGTCAGGAAAAAGACATTCCCAGTAATACATGGGCCGATATTTCTATTGATGGTTCTTACACTCATGAGCGTTTGGTGCGAGATATTAGTAGATCAGTTAATGGAAATTTTTCATATGCTTCATTTTCGGTCGGTGCATCATCAGAGTTTTCCAGGAATACGGTTGAGAACGAAAAATCATTGGTTTTTATTTACAAGAATCGATTTCTTCAGCCCGTAAAAAAATTCACCAATTTTTCATTAGATTTTAGAGGGCCAGGACAAGAGCCTTTTGCCGTCGGTGATTGGGAGGAATTTAGAAAACGTTGCGGTGATCGATTTTTAGAGGAATTACAAATAGGTGGAGGCTTGTATTATTCGATCAAACTAGTTTTTAGTAGTTTGAGAGACAAGCAAACCGTTAAGCAAAAAGTTAGTGGATCTTTTGGTAGTTTTTCGGCGAGTGGTTCATTTAAAAAAATTATTGACTTAACCCGTATTAATGGACAAATTGTTATCCAAGCAATGCAGTCTGGAGGTGATGTTACTGGCTTGGCGCAGATGATGCTAGATAGCAATGGTAGTGCTGATGCGGTCGTACGTTGTAATTTTAATGACATGGCGGCATGCCAACAATTTATTAGTAATATGATTAGCTATGCAGGGGATACTTTTCCCCAGCAGTTAAGACAGCCTGGACAAATACCAAATGTCCTTAATTATGGATATCTCGATTATGCGACGCTCGGTGTGCCAGATCTGTTGCCACCGCCTGCTGGTTTGAGCAATGATTTTGCTAATGATCCTGTGTGGAAAAAACGACGTGAATTAGCAGAGATGGTTACAAAAATGACATCCGAAATCGATCATGCAATCGCGTTAGAATCTTTATATGGCTCCAAGACAGATACGACTAACCAGGGCATAGTTTCTAAAATTCGTACGAACAAACTGGAAAAAAACTATGAAATGGTAAAGGTGGCAGGTGCTAGCTGTTGGCATTATCCACAGACTTGTATTAATACTGACACTAATATGCGTCTTAATCTTATTCCAGTATCACAAGTTGATTTATCTTGGCTAGAATATCCTAATTATTTAACCGAGCGTTATTTTTCTTTTAGCGGTGCTGCTCGCGCGTATTATACCTCAGGCAATGGTGACTATTGCGCTGTTTACGATGATTTAAAATTGAAATATATAAATGGACGGGCCTCTTATAAGTTAGACGCATATCCTAAGGGAAAATATTATCCTGTACTAAGCGGATCTGATCGTAAAATATTACAGAATGAAATGGATAATGTAGCTGATTGCGTACGTCCTACAGAGGAAATTTACAGAACCACTATCATAAAACCTGGTTCAGGCCTTTATTCAGGTGTACGTCTTCACCCCTATGGGTGCAAAAAAACGACCATCACAGTGAGGTTGCCATGGGGCAGGAGAATAATTAGTCGCCCTGGTCCATTATCTTGTCAGTCTGTGTTGACAAATCTAGGTACTAAAAATATTAATAAGAACTGCTCTAGCGGTGAAATCGGTTTGCCAACACTTCGTGGTACTAAAGGTTGGTTGAATCGATTGATTGCAATCAGAGATACTTCCAATACGGTTAGATGTTTATGATTAGTTGATATTTTGCAGTGATAGCAAAAAGGGCTTGGTGATACCAAGTCCTTTTTTTTGTATCTAGAAATTCTCATCTGTCTATTGGATATGTATCACATCCAGCTTGAGCATCTCTACAATTCGTTCTTCTTCGTCCTTCAACAGCTGGCAGGCTTGCAATGCGGCCCATGTAATCTGTTAGCTTCAGCCACGGCGTCATATCAACTTTGTGGTAAGTCGTTCAATTGCTGGCTTAGATAGTCGCTATATTTATGAAACGTAGCGATTTTATATTCCTTCCATTTCGGCGTGATGTTGGGGTTAAATAATACGCCAAGGGTTTTATGCGGCTCACTGGATATAAAGTTCATCCATTCCAATAACCGATAGCGTTCCATCGTTCCTGCCCTGGAAATAAGCCCCGACTGTGGTGCTTTATCTGCTATGTATTGTAGGATGATAGCCGCTTCAGTTAAGATTTCGCCATTGTCTAAGGTGAGTGCTGGTACGTAACCGTTAGCGTTAAAGTGGTTAAAATCTTCGTCTGATTCGGTTACATTATTAACAAGATCAACCTGTTCGAATTCCAGTCCGAGTTCATATTGATTGCAATTGTATTTCGCTCATTATGATTACCTCAATGAATAATGGGTGTTGAAATTAGCGTCTATAATATTGATTGTATTCATGCAAGTAAATTAGCTATTATTGCAAATATGAACAATCTAGATTGGGACGATTTACGCTTTTTCCTAGCGATAGCTGAGCAAGGCAGCCTTTCTGCAGCATCAAGAATATTAAGTGTCAATCACTCAACCGTGTTTCGTCGCATCAATCAGCTTGAGAAATCTATTGGGGTTAGATTGTTTGAACGGCTTGCTGATATCAGCTGACCCAGGCAGGGGAAGACATGGCGCAACACGTTACGCGAATGCGTAATGAAGTGGACGCCTTGACCCTGCAAGTTGTTGGCAAAGATGTTCAGCCGGCGGGTATTGTACGTATCACCGCTCCAAGTAGTCTTGCCTACTACTATATTAATTCAATTGGGTAAACCCCCAGCTATGCTGGGGAGACTCGCATAGGTTTTACCGAGACTACGGTAACGCGTACTTTCAGTTCTCGACCAAGAGAAAAGGAAAGTAAACCTATGCGAGACTATAAGAGTCTGTCCCATACACGCTGGGATTGTAAGTATTGTATTTATCCCGAAGAAACGAAAAAAGCAGATTGACGGATCGATTAGAAGGCACCTGGGTGAGATAATGCACGATCTAGCCAAACGGAAAGGCGTAGTTATTGAAGAAGACCATTTGATGCCGGATCATATTCACAGGTGTATTAGTATTCCTCCGAAATACGCGGTATCGAATGTGGTGGGGTATTTGAAAGGTAAAAGTGCGATATCGATTGCCCGAAAATTTAAAGGTCAGCAGAGGAATTTTACAGGCGAGCACTTTTGGGCAAGAGGCTACTTTGTATCAACGGTAGGTCTTGATGAGAATATGGTGATTGAATATATTCGCAATCAAGAAAAGGCTGATGAGCAACGGGAACAATTGCGACTTGGAGTATAGTTGCGCCTTGGGCGCTTACTTGAGCCCTTTGAGGGCGTAATCTAACCCCCTGTGACAGGATACATGTCGCCTCTTTATTTTAATTCAATTAAACTAAAGAGGATAGAAAATGACCACAAGATACACGCAGGGCTTTAAAGAACAAGCGGTACAAAAAGCCCTTACACGAGGAATGACCAGCCTAGAAAGCGTCGCTCAAGAACTCAACGTTGGTTATTCAACACTACAAACATGGATACGAAAGTATAAAAAAATGAATCCCGAAAGCCCTAAAAGTCAACGTCCACGAGATTGGACTAAAGAAGAACAGCTTCAAGCTATTATTGATACCTCGACAATGGATGCCGAACGGCGTAGTCAGTATTGCCGAGAAAAAGGGATATTCCCCCATCAACTTGATGCGTGGCATTTAAGTTTTACACAGCCTGAAAAGAGAGCCGCTACAAGCAACAAAGCAGAACTGAAAACACTCAGAGCAGAAATTAAATCATTACACAAAGAAATACGTCGTAAAGACAAAGCGCTTGCCGAAACGGCTGCATTGCTGGTGTTGCAAAAAAAGTTTCAGGCGCTGTTGGAGGAAAAGGAA
>JALUUH010000127.1 GCA_027021445.1 Gammaproteobacteria bacterium | reverse complement strand
AATCTTAAAATTGAATTCATGATAAATTTCCGGGGTTAGGGCTTATAACAAAGCAACGGAATAGGTGCCAAAGAAAATGAGTACTGAATAATAAAATAAATATTCAGAAATGTCAAGTTATTGACGGTCGAGTTTGACTACTCATAACAATGCCAAAACAAGTTAGCTTACTAACCAGTAGGCACTTTAGGCGCGGCAAAAAGTGTGGATTTGCAAATCGTGCACAGGTCTCATTGAGGATTATCGGGATCGTAACCAAGATTAGGCGCTAGCCAACGTTCTACATCGTTGACCGACATTTTTTTTCGCGCTGCATAGCTTTTCACTTGATCGCGTAAAATTTTTCCTACGGCAAAATATTTGGCATCAGGATGTGAAAAATAAAGCCCGCTTACCGAAGCCGTAGGCAGCATTGCAAAATGTTCGGTGATAGAAATTCCGGCACGCTTTTCAACATCCAACAAACTCCAAAGCTTAGCCTTTTCTGTATGATCCGGATTAGCGGGATAACCCGGTGCCGGGCGAATACCTACGTACTTTTCTTTAATGAGTTCAATATTGCTTAGGTCTTCAGCGTTTGCATATCCCCAAATATTCTTTCTGACTTTTTCATGCATGTGTTCTGCAAAGGCTTCAGCGAGTCGATCCGCAAGCGCTTTTAGCATGATAGAATTATAATCATCTTGCGCTTCTTCGAAGCGCTGCACATGCTCATCAATTCCAATGCCCGCCGTCACCGCAAACAAACCTACATAATCTTGCAACTCACTTTCTTTCGGCGCAACAAAATCTGCAAGACATTGATTAGGGCGACCCGGTGGTTTTTCTTGTTGCTGACGATTAAAACAAAGCGTGGATTTAACGGTGTTGCGATCTTCGTCGGTATAAATTTCCACATCATCATCGTTTACTGAATTAGCGGGAAATAACTGCACTACGCCAGCAGCAGAAATCCACTTTTCATTGACAATTTTTTTCAGCATTGCCTGTGCATCGGCAAAAAGCTTCTTGGCTTCTTCACCCTTATCAACGTCATCGAGTATTTTTGGGTAACTTCCTTTTAACTCCCACGCATGAAAAAATGGAGTCCAGTCAATATGCTCAACCAAGTCAGTCAGCGGATAATGGGTGTAACACTGTAGTTCTAACTGCTTAGGCCGAGGCGGTTGATAATCAGACCAATCTATTTTCGCTTTATTTGCTCTTGCTTGTTGCAAGTCCAGCCATTTTGTTTGCGACCTACGCCCAGCATGTTGTATGCGTACCGCCTCATACTCACTTTTTATTTTTTCAATAAAGGGTTTTTTCAATTCAGGGCTAATCAGGTTCTGCACAACGCCTACTGCACGCGAAGCATCTTTAACCCAAATCGCCTGGCTTTTATTATAGTTTGGATCAATTTTAACAGCGGTATGCGCACGAGAGGTTGTAGCGCCTCCAATCAATAATGGAAGATCAAAACCTTGGCGTTGCATTTCTTTTGCAATATGCGCCATTTCCTCAAGCGAGGGCGTAATCAAACCCGACAAGCCAATCACATCGACATTGTGTTTTTTTGCTTCTTCAAGAATCGTATTAGCAGGCACCATGACCCCAATATCAATAACCTCAAAGTTATTGCATTGTAAAATAACACCCACAATATTTTTCCCAATGTCATGCACATCACCTTTTACAGTTGCCATTAGGACTTTACCTGCGGACTTAACATCGCCAGATTTTTCAGCTTCGATAAAAGGTGTTAAATGCGCAACGGCTTTTTTCATTACCCGCGCTGATTTCACAACCTGAGGCAAAAACATTTTTCCATCGCCAAACAAATCCCCAACGATGTTCATACCATCCATTAAAGGACCTTCAATGACTTGAATTGGCCGATCATACTTCTGCCTAGCCTCTTCGGCATCTTCGATAACATAGGTATCTAAGCCTTTAACCAAGGCATGCTCAATTCGTTTTTCCACCGGCCATTCGCGCCAGCTCAAGTCTTCTACTTTCGCCGTAGTACTGCCATCACCTCTAAATTTTTCTGCAATATCTAATAGGCGCTCAGTAGCATCATCACGCCGATTTAATACAACATCTTCCACTGCCTCGCGTAAACTTTCAGGTATTGCATCATATACTGCTAATTGTCCTGCATTAACAATTCCCATGTCCATGCCTGCCTTAATGGCGTGGTAAAGAAAAACCGCATGAATAGCTTCACGTACCGCATTATTTCCGCGAAAAGAAAATGAAACATTCGACACTCCACCTGAGACCAGCGCATAGGGTAAATTTTTCTTGATCGAACGCGTCGCTTCAATAAAGTCAACGCCATAATTATTGTGTTCTTCAATGCCCGTTGCCACCGCAAAAATATTGGGATCGAAAATAATATCTTGTGCAGGAAAGTTAAGCTGATCAACCAGAATCTTATAGGAACGCGTACAAATTTCTATTTTGCGTGCTTGTGTATCGGCTTGCCCGACTTCATCAAATGCCATGACAATAATCGCCGCGCCGTATTGCTTAGCTAGTTTTGCACGCTCAATAAATTGTGCTTCACCTTCCTTGATGCTGATGGAATTTAATATGCCCTTACCTTGAATACACTTTAAGCCAGCTTCTAATATTTCCCATTTGGACGAGTCAATCATGATAGGTACACGTGCGATATCAGGCTCGGTCGCAATCAAATTTAAGAATAACTCCATCGCGGCCTTACCATCGAGCATAGCTTCGTCCATGTTGATATCTATAATCTGCGCACCATTTTCAACTTGTTCTCGCGCCACATCTAAAGCTGCATCGTAATTATCTTCAAGAATGAGGCGCTTAAATTTTGCCGAGCCGGTAACATTGGTGCGTTCACCAACGTTAACAAACAAAGTATCTGAAGCAATATTCATAGGCTCCAAACCGGAAAGCCTACATTGTTTTTTTATAGATGGTTTTTTGCGCGGTGCATAACTTTCCATGGCTTTTGCAATTGCAGCGATATGCGCTGGGGTGGTACCACAACATCCGCCGATGATATTAATATAGCCAGATTTTGCCCAGTCCGCGAGTTCTTTGGCCATCTCTTCAGGCGCTAAGTCATACTCACCAAACTCGTTCGGCAAACCTGCATTCGGATGCACATTAACGCACACATTCGCCACCCGCGACATTTCTTCAACATACGGGCGTAATAAATCCGGGCCAAGTGCGCAATTGAGACCAATACTGATCGGATCGATGTGGCGCAAAGAATTATAAAAGGCCTCAGTCGTCTGCCCTGACAATGTCCGGCCACTGGCATCGGTAATAGTGCCAGAAATCATCACCGGCAGTTTAATAGCCTGTTGTTCAAAATACCGTTCAACCGCAAAAATAGCAGCCTTGGCGTTTAAGGTATCAAAAATCGTTTCGATCAGAATGATATCCGAACCACCATCAACCAAACCTTTAGTGGCTGCAAAATAAGCCTCTACGAGCTGATCAAACGTGATATTTCGAGAACCTGGATTATTTACGTCCGGTGAAATGCTCGCTGAGCGCGTGGTGGGGCCAAGCACCCCAGCAACGAACCGAGGCTTGCTCACATCTTTAGCCGTAAATTGATCCGCTGCCTTTCTAGCCAGTTTAGTGGCTTCTAAATTAAGCTCATACGCTAAGGACTCCATTCCATAGTCGGCTAGCGAAATGGTATTCGCGTTAAAGGTATTCGTTTCTAGGATATCCGCACCCGCTGCAAGATAAGCGCTATGAATGTCTTCAATAATCTGTGGGCGGGTCAGGGTCAGCAGATCATTATTGCCTTTTAACTCAGACTCCCATTCTTTAAAACGTTCTCCTCGATAATCTTCTTCTTGTAGCTGATAGGTTTGAATCATCGAACCCATGGCGCCATCAAGTATCAGGATGCGTTTTTCTAAATGTTGTTTAAACAAGTCTGATTGCTTACTCATATTAGTTCTCAGTTAACGGTGAAAAAAAGGGGCTGGATTCTATCAAATATACAAAATTAAGTCATAGAAACGTAAATAACGGCGATCTAAACGCATCAATTGAGCCGTACTGCGTTAACCGACAATGCAGTATTTTTTTCCCGGATTAGGTAAAATGCCTCACTGCATTAATACGCAGGCCGAAAAAACTTATAACATATTGTTTTACAGTCATATTTAGGCGACAGGAAAAATTTTGGCAAGGCAAGTACATCTTAAAAAATTACGGCGAAAAGTGCGCAATCCTTTAATCCGGGTCTTGCTGCTGATGCTTGCCAAGCTACCATTCAATTGGAATCAAAAACTCGGCTATTTAGTCGGCAGATTACTGTACTGGTTTGCCCAAGACCTTAAACGAATTACCGACATAAACCTGCAGCTTTGCTTTCCAGATAGCAGTGTAGAGGAGCGTAGCGAGCTAGGTAAGCGCAGCATGTTAGAATCCGGCAAGACGCTGACTGAAATGGCCCCTATGTGGCTTTGGCCCTTAGACCAAACCTTGGGCTTGCTGCGCCAGGTTGAAGGAGAGGATAAGCTACAGGAGGCTTATGCCAGAGGCAAAGGAATCATCCTCCTGTCGCCTCACCTAGGTTGCTGGGAGATAATCTCACTCTATGTGGCAGAAAAATACCCCATGACTAATATGTTCCGGCCACACCGGATTAAATCACTAAGCCAATACATGGAACACGGGCGACAGCGCGGTCAAGCCACTTTGGTTCCAACCGACATATCCGGCGTTAAGCAACTAATGCGCGCACTTAGGCGTGGAGATATAGCAGGGTTATTACCGGATCAAGACCCCGGTTTAAAGGCGGGCGAGTTTGCTGATTTTTTTGGTGTTAAAGCAAACACAATGACCTTGGTATCCAGACTCGCGTGCAAAACCAAAGCGCCGGTTTTATTTGCCGTCGCGGAAAGATTGCCCAACGCAAAAGGATACAAATTGGTATTTACCGAAGCAGAAGAAAAAATTTCAAGTTGCGATGAATTAGAATCAATCAGCGCAATGAACAAATCAGTACAAGAACTCATATTACATAACCCCAATCAATACCAATGGAGTTATCGACGATTCAAATGTCGCCCAGATAACCAGGAAAGTTTTTACCTATAAACAAGCTATCAAATTAAAAAAAAGTGAAAAAATGGATAATATATTTGAAGACCTAAAATGGCGTGGCTTAGTATTTGACTCAACAGAAGGCGTTGAAGAACTACTTAATACCAAAAGCATCTCTTTTTACACCGGCTTTGACCCAACCGGAGACAGCCTGCACGTGGGAAGTCTCGTACCAATCATTGGCCTAGCACGCTTGCAAAAAGCCGGACACAAACCCATTGCGCTTGCTGGTGGTGGCACTGGAATGATTGGCGACCCTAGCGGTAAATCCCAAGAACGTAATTTATTAACCGCAGAACTGGTTGCACATAATGTTGCTTGCATTAAGAATCAACTCGCGAGTTTTCTGGATTTTGACAGCAAAACAAACCCTGCAAAAATTGTAAACAATGCGGATTGGCTTGCCAATATGTCGATCATGGATTTTTTACGCGATGTCGGCAAGCATTTCACGGTTAATTACATGATTGCTAAAGAATCAGTAAAATCACGCATAGAACGTGAAGATGGAATTTCCTATACTGAATTTAGTTATATGTTATTACAAGGCTACGATTTTTTAAAATTATTCAACGACCACGAATGTATCTTGCAAACCGGCGGCAGTGACCAATGGGGTAATATTACATCCGGCATGGAACTCATACGACGAGCCACGAGTAAAAAAACGCATGGCTTGGTTTTTCCACTTATCACTAAGGCGGACGGGACTAAATTCGGAAAAACCGAAGCAGGCACTATCTGGTTAGACCCTAAAAAAACCTCGCCTTATCGTTTCTATCAGTTTTGGTTAAACACGGGTGATAGCGATGTCATTAAATATCTCAAATACTTTACGTTTCTTAGCCATGAAGAAATTCAGCGCTTGGAAAACGACGTTAACGAGCGTCCGCATGAACGTGTCGCCCAGCGAAAATTGGCCGCCGAGATGACCCAGCTTGTGCATGGCTTAACTGCCTTACAACACGTGGAAAAAGCAAGCAAAGTATTATTTGGCGGAGAACTAGCGGGACTCACCGCAAAAGATATTGCCGACATTTTTGCCGATGTACCCTCGTATGAAATCAAACGAGAGCAACTTTCCGAGCAAGGAATAAGTCTCATTGACTTAATGGCCGCAGCGGGAAGCGTACAATCTAAAGGCGAAGCGCGTCGCCTCATCCAAGGTGGGGGCGTCTATGTAAACAACCAAAAAACCACTGGCATCGAGCAAAAAATTTCAATGGATGATGTTATAGAAAAGCAATTTATGGTGCTCAGAAAAGGGCGTAAGAATTATTATTTAGTGAAGCTGGTTTAACAGACCTGAATTCGTATAATAAAAGCTTTCATTGAACCATCAACAAAATATCTTGTTAGAAAAGATGAAAGGAATGATGGAGGCCGAATTATTTGCAGCAGCACTCAGGTTACAACTCCCGTATTAATAGTGGTCTGTTCCTTTATTTTCCTTAGAGCCATATTGGGCGGCGCTGATACAAATAGATGAACATGATCCTTACTCACCACTCCCTTGAGAATCTCAATCTCGAAGGCATTACAAGTCTGACGTATCAGCTCTCGCACTTCCAATCCAACCTCCCCTTTCAAAACCTGATATCTGTATTTTGTTACAAACACAAAATGATATTGGATCTTAAAAACAGTATGGCTTCCGTAACGATATTCCGTGACAGTTTACCTCTCTATGTAACTGCCAAAAGTATTACAGATAAATCTGACCGCCTAAAGGCGGTGGTTTTAACCTTAAATCGAGACGAATATAAAAATACCGAAACGTGTGCCAAGCATGAAGCAAGTAACAACCTGGATTGCTCAATTGGAGGGATTTCTTGCAAGGAAAGGTGACGGTGACCCTGGCATTACACATGTTTGGCATGGACTTAGAAAATTGGCTGACATGGCTGAAGGCGCACAAATGTTGAAAAATATTTATGGGTAATAGAAAGATTATAGGGGGCGAAGGGCCGCAAGCCCCTTAGCTACCCGGCCCTTCTTGAAAGCGTATGCATATTACGCTAAAAATTACATGCATTAACTGTGGAGGCAAATATGAGAACCACCCTAGACTTACCTGAGAACTTGCTGAATGAGGCAATGAAGCTCACACATACTAATACAAAGACCGCTGTTATTATCAAGGCTTTAGAAGAATTAGTAAGAAAATCAAAGATATCGGGCCTTAAAAAATACCGAGGAAAGATTGAGCTGAATATTGATCTCAATGAAGTCAGAGATCGCCATTAATGAATGTACTGGTTGACACCTCAATATGGATTGATTATTTTAGGTCAGGAGATAACTCTAAAGATTTGGATTATCTGATAGATGAAAATATCATTGTTATAAACGACATTATTCTTGCCAAGTTGATTCCGTATTTGAAGATAAAAAGGCAGCAAAGGTTATCAAGCTACTTCATGAGATAAATAAACTCCCATTGAGTATTAACTGGGATGAAATTGTGGAGTTTCAGGTAAAATGCTTAAAAGATAGAGCAAATGGGATCGGCATTCCAGATTTAATTATTGCTCAAAATGCAAAACAAAATGGCTGCAATATTTACTCGCTTGATAAACATTTTAAATTACTGCGTCAGGTGCTAAAAGTTAAATTATATATGTGAAAGGCTAATAAAGCGTATCGGCACGGTATCTATTTTCCAATATTGGCAATATTGGGGTCAGAGCCCTTTCAATATTGCAATATTGGGGTCAGAAGCAATATTGGGGTCCAATATTGGGGTCAGAGCCCTTTAAGAGGGCAAGATTAGCCAAAAATTAAAACCTAAGACTG
>JALUUH010000126.1 GCA_027021445.1 Gammaproteobacteria bacterium | reverse complement strand
AGCCGGACAAGCTCGGTGACGCCTTCGAATCAGGCAACACTTTACCAGGGAGTCAACGTGCCTTCCCGGCGGGGTGAAGTCGGTACATTTTTCGTGACCATGTTTGGTATGTTTTCTCATGACCGGTGACACCAGTATGCAAAGGTACATACTTTTGGCATACAGGCCAATTCCACAGTAAAACTTGTGCTGTTTGGTGTAAAATCTCATATAGGGCCTCCTTTTGAAATGGGTTTAGGGTTAAAACATATTACCGCGTTGCGGTATAATTAAGGAGGCCTTAATTAGTATCAAGGCGCTGCACAGGATTTTTACTCCGCTGCACTTCGTAAAAACCAGTGAGCTTGAGCGTCAGCCTGAAGAAGATTAATCATGAAAAAACGGATAGTTCTTATTTCATGCGTGAGCCAAAAACTACCATATCGAGCAAAGGCAAAAGATCTGTATATTAGCTCACTTTTTAAGTTTAGCCTGAGATATGCAAAAAAGTTAAATCCCGATGGTATATATGTTCTTTCAGCAAAATACGGACTGCTAAATTTAGATCAGGAGATTGATCCATATGAAAAAACACTTATTAATATGAGCGCAACTGAAATAACGGAGTGGGCAAGCAATGTCTTGTCACAATTAAGAAGAATTGCTTCTTTAGAGAATGATGAATTTATTGTTCTTGCAGGATATAAGTATAGGAAATATCTATTGCCCCACCTCAAGAATACGATTGTGCCCCTGAAAGGGATGAGAATAGGCGAGCAGATTCATTACCTTAAGGGCCAACTGCCTGGGTGATATAATGAGCGAGAAAGAAATAAGAGATAGGCTTGTTGAACACGGGAAGGAATTGTTCCGTGCTCCAAAGCAATTGATTCGATTCACAGGAAACGGAAAAGCTGATTCTTTGCTGAACGACCTGAAAAATCATCCGCATGCTTTTGTTTTGGCATGTGTCATGGATCGGCAAATCAAGGCGGAGAAGGCATGGATAATCCCGTATCTGATTTCCCAAAAAATCGACGGGTTCTCTATGAAGAGGTTGAGCGCTCTTTCAGTGGAAGACATGAGACGCCTTATGAGCGAGCCGGAACCGCTTCATCGATTTGTGGATAAAATGGCTGTGAATTTTTACTCAACTGTTCAAAGAATTGCAAGCGTCTATAATAATAACGCTGCCTCGATCTGGTCAGATAAACCTTCCAGTGCAGAAGTTGTATATCGCTACTTGGAGTTCGATGGTGTTGGTCCTAAAATTGCCAGCATGGCTGCTAACATCCTTGCGAGGGATTTCAAAGTCCCTTTCACAGACTACTACTCGATTGATATTTCAGCAGATGTTCATATCCGCCGAGTATTTGGCAGGCTTGGTCTATGTGCCGCTGATGCCACTGTGGAACAGGTGATATACAAAGCACGAGCTCTGTACCCGGATTTCCCTGGAATGATGGATTTGCCATGTTGGGAGATAGGAAGAAACTGGTGTAAGTCTCGTGGGCCTGAATGTATTGAGTGCTATATGAACGATTTGTGTCCAACCGCAAAACAGAATGAGAAGGGCTAAGAATCTGCTCCACCTGACCGTTATTCCGCTGCGGCCACCGGCCTTGCTCATAACGGCAGGTGAACTTTGTCGTTGTGCTTATAAAGAAGTGACACCTCGAACATGAGAAATATATTGGTATTCATTT
>JALUUH010000125.1 GCA_027021445.1 Gammaproteobacteria bacterium | reverse complement strand
CCCGGTATTACACATATATGGCGAGGTATTGAAAAATTGGCCTATATGATGGAGGGTATGCGTATTTCTAAAAATATTTATGGGTAATAGAAAGCCCACGCTGGACCAGTGTCGATTTACGCGATGGCAATCAAGCCTTGCTCGAACCCATGAACGTAGAACAGAAAAAACACTTGTGGAATTTGCTGATTAAGATGGGCTTTAAAGAAATTGAAGTAGGTTTTCCCGCCGCGAGCCAAGCAGACTATGATTTTGTGCGTTGGTTAATTGAAGCCCAACAAATTCCTCATGACGTACATATACAGGTTTTAGTACAAGCCAGAAAAGAACTCATCGAAAAAACGTTTATCGCATTGCAGGGAGTTGCACGCGCCATCGTACATGTTTATAACTCAACCTCGACCATTCAACGCGAACATGTATTCGGCATGGACAAAGCGGGCATTACTGCTATCGCCAGTAATGGCGCAACATTGGTAAAACAAGGAGCAGAAAAATATCCCGAAACAGAATGACGCTTTCAATATTCACCAGAAAGCTTCACCACGACAGAAATGGATTATGCGGTGGAAATATGCGAAGCCGTCTTAGATGTATGGCAACCAACGCCCGAGAATCCTTGCATTATCAACTTACCCTCAACGGTCGAAGTAAACACACCAAATGTTTTTGCAGATCAGATCGAATACTTCGCAAGCCACATCAGTCGTCGCAACAACACCGATACAATTGAAGTGCAAATGAGCAACGCAGGCCAAACCACCCATCTCAACGGCCAAGGCCCAGGCGCGCGCTCTGCATTCATTAATGCGTTAATGAAAAAAACCGAGCAATTATTCCCTCGTTAGATTATATGTGTTTATGCCCCTGATTATGGGCGTATTTTTCAAACACTTCAGCTCCCGTCATATTTTTTGTATCATTTGAAAAACTGTAAAAATCAGGTTTTTCATCTATAAATATCTGGTGATCAAATACAAATTCTTTGTTATTTTCAAATAAACCAGCGGATATCATATGCTGATTATTTGCTTTCAACCGATAGAATAAGTGACTGCCACACTTATTGCAAAACCCGCGTTCAGCCCAATCAGAAGAATTGAACACTGTAATATTTTCCTCACCTTCAAAGGTCACTTCTGAACCACAATCGACGGTCATAATTGGCCCTCCAGTCCATTTTTTGCACATATTACAGTGACATGAACCAACATTATGGCTTCTATTTTCTGCAGTAATACGGACTGAACGACAAAGACAACTCGCTTTTCCATTTTTTTTTACCGACATAGCTTTCTCCTTATTTACCTCGATTTCCAAATTAGCTGCTCCAGTTAATCACGGTTGACTTTTATAGTCAACCGTGATTAACTATAGAGATGAATAAATCAACATTCGAAGATCAAAAAAGCGATTCTCTTTCTCATCAACTTATAAAAGTGGGACGACTAATCAATGAAAGAGGTCTTAATTCAGTCAGAGATGTATTTAACTTGCCTGAACTCAAACAATCTCATCTAGATTTATTTCCTTATATCGATTTCGAAGGCACTAGCATTTCTGAAATTGCAAAACGGAAAGGTGTTTCGAAACAATCCGTGAGCAAAATTGTTAAAGAAATGACACATATGAAAATACTATTTTTAAAAATAGATCCAGAGGATAGTCGGTCAAAATTAGTTTTTTTTCAAACT
>JALUUH010000124.1 GCA_027021445.1 Gammaproteobacteria bacterium | reverse complement strand
TTTCCATGGATACTAACGAGCACCTCGTTGAGATGAAGCTGGCGGTGTGCTTTTATGCGGATAATGACAATCCCGTTTCCTTAGGCGATAGTAGCGTGGTCGCTGACCTTTTTTCAGGGGCGACTAATTAGAAAATAAGATAATTATTTCTGGATGGCAATTTTTGAAAATGGATTAAGGAACTTTTTAGGGGGTTTTTAGAGGTGCCCAATTGTATGAGCGTACGGCCATATCCAGGAAGCCCGATCTTACAATTGAGCATGAATTGACCGAGCTAAAGAAAACAGGACAATTTGGCACAAACCTCATTCTCAAAGATCCCTATGTTCTCGACTTCCTGGAACTTAATGATACTTATCTTGAAAAAAACCTCGAGGATGCCATCCTGCGTGAGATGCAGCAGTTTTTGCTGGAACTTGGTCACGGCTTTACCTTTGTGGCACGTCAGTATCGGATACAGATAGATGATGAGGATCACTATATCGATCTACTGTTTTACAACCGCAAGCTCAAACGCCTGGTCGTTATCGATTTAAAGGTCGGCCGTTTTAAGGCGCAATACAAAGGCCAAATGGAACTCTATCTGCGTTGGTTAGCCAGGTACGAACAAGAAGAGGGTGAAGCGTCGCCACTGGGCATCATTCTCTGCGCAGATAAAAAAGAGGAACAGATTGAACTGCTGGAACTGGACAAAAGCGGTATCCATGTGGCGGAGTATCTAACCGTATTACCGCCACGAGAGGTTCTGCAGGCTAAACTGCAGCAGTCGATAGCGCAGGCACGGCGGCGTCTTGAGGAAGAAGAGAGTGGAGAGTGAATCTATTAATATGAAAAAACCTGAAAAACAGTTTATTGCGCATAGACGAAAGGATGGGGTAGAGCAGTCACTTGCAAGTCATTTAACGGAAGTAGGCGAAATTTCTGCTCAATTGGCGTACAAGTTTGGTGTTGCTGATGCAGGAAAATTGACCGGCTTACTTCACGATATGGGTAAGTTCAGCTCAGATTTTCAATCATATATAGGTTCGGCCACCGGGAAGATTAGACCAGATGAAAACAAGTATGTTGATTTTGATGGTTTAAAAGGGAAAATCGACCACTCAAGTGCTGGTGCTCAGTGGGTATAGGAAAACTGCCAGGGCTGGGGACCACAAGGGCAGCTGGTTGGCCAAATATTAGCGTTGTGTATAGCATCTCACCATAGCGGTTTGATCGATTGTCTGAAACTAGGGGGTGAGAATGGTTTTTTAGGCCGAATGGGCAAGCCAGATAATAAAACCCATAAAAGTGAATCGATGAGCAGTGGCACCCAGAACAGCAGAGACGCTTTCTTGATGATGGTCGTTATGAGTTACGCATTCCCTATAGTGACCCGCGTGAACTGGTGATGGATATTCTGAAATATGGGGCGGACGTTGAGGTGGTCGCGCCAGAAGCACTGCGTCAAACGGTAAAGGCGGCGCTGATGGCAGCTGTCGAACAATATAAATAAAAAAGAGCCTACTCCCTCACCGGATGATGGAGTAGACCGGTTATAACGATCTATATGGAACAACTAACTGACCTGAAAGCGATATTGCATTCCAAGCGGGCTAATATCTATTACCTGGAAAAGTGCCGGGTGATGCAAAAGGATGGGCGGGTTTTGTATTTAACCGAAGCCAAAAATGAAAACCAGTACTGGAACATACCCAT
>JALUUH010000123.1 GCA_027021445.1 Gammaproteobacteria bacterium | reverse complement strand
CCGTAACGCGCCAATAAATCTGTAGGTCGGTTTAAAACCTTGTTGAGCGCGGTAGCAACGCGAATCAACACATTATCACCCTGTTGGTGGCCATAATTATCGTTATATGCTTTAAAGTGATCGACATCTATTAAAATCAACGATACTTCATATTTATTGCGATGACTCAACTTCCATTCTTTACGCATAAAATCATCAAAGCGCCGTCGATTTGCAATCCCTGTTAATCCATCCATACACGAGAGTTCTTCCAATGCAGCATTGCTCGTTAACAACTCTGCTTGTAATTCTCTTAGCTTGCGGTTCGCCTCATCTCTTTCTAATCGTAAAAAATAACTACGACAATGTGCATGAATACGTGCGATTAACTCTATACGATCAGGAAGCTTAACTAAATAATCACTCGCGCCTGCTTCAAATGCTTGGCTTTTTATAACAGCATCTTCCTCCGAAGAAAGAACGATAACGGGCAATACCTTGGTAAACTCATCTGCACGTAGTCGTTTTAGCAAACTAATACCATCCATTTGAGGCATCACTAAGTCTTGTAATATTATCGTAGGTTTAATTTTTTTTGCTGTTTCAATCGCTATACTAGGATTATTACAATAATGAAAAACCACATTAGGCTCAGCAGACAGCATTCGCCGCACGGCTTCTGCCACTATCATTTGGTCATCAATCAACAAAACAATTGTTTTGTTGGTTATCGTTTTTTGTTCTTCATGGAACATGTTATTTTCTCAAGTTTTATTTAATCTATATATGGCATTTTCCTACAAAATATACTCAGTAAACTTCAATTCCATCAATCGAGTATTAATGAAGACTTAGGAATGGGCATGCAATAACTACCCAATTTGGCATCCCTTACGCTGCAATAACACGCTTCAATACGGAGGAATCAAATTTTTCTTTGGCAACAAAGTGTATTGATTGATAATTCAAAGACAGCTCTAATTCGTTGAAATCATTTTGCGACCCCACTAGCACGACCGGCAACTCATGCTGTGATAACTCCTCTCTAATTCTAGCGATTAAATACGCATTACCTTTTCCCTGCGAAAGACATTCCATCACGACAAGATCGAAATCATATTCCAAGACTTTTCGCCACGCATCCTTTATATTTCCAGCGACTAATACATTGTAATTCATCTCCTCCAATACCATTTGGTACTTCTGAAAAAAGCTTCCAACGCCCGTCACTAGAATAGCGTTTTTCTTTGGCGGTGCCTTATATACACACTTGATCTCCCATAAACCCCCATTGCGACGAATGTTTTCAATCATTTGCTCCATGCTCGCGACATCTAATACCAAACTCAACTCTCCATCTTCTTTTATAGTTGCTGAAGAAACATGAGACATTTTATTAAGATATTGCTCAACCCCCTGAATCGACAATTCGGTTTCGCCCTCCAGTGAATCCACTACCATACCCATCTCGGAATCCCCAGAGCCAAAAAAAACGAGGTCAATATCGAGTTGACAATTTCCGTCTTCGTTATCATAACCAAGAACTTGTCCCCCATTAACGAGATATACTAATTTTTGTTCTCGCAAAATATAACTTCCTTTTTTGTTGAAGTTTATATCTTCACGACCAATACGAGCCACATAATTAATATCCGTTAACGGAAACGCATAAGATTCATCTCTAATTCTAACCAATAATAAACGTACTACAGATATAGTGAGAGGAAGCAATAGGCGAAACTCTGTTCCTTTACCGAGAACAGTACTTACTTTAATCGTTCCTCCCAAAGATGAAATAGCATCTTTAACGACATCTAAACCAACACCTCTACCTGAAATCTCGCTCACTATTTTTCGAGTAGAAAATCCAGGAAGAAACATAAAATCCAAAATTTCTTCGTCTGTTAGATTAATAACTGCTAATGCCTCTACGATATTTTTTTCGACCAATTGCTTTCTCAATCGGTCAACATCTATTCCTCGCCCATCATCTTCAACAACCACATAAAGCATACCTGCCGTTTGACTCACTTGTAATGCGATTGTCCCAGTTTCAGATTTCCCTGCCGACTTTCGCTTTTCAGAAAATTCAATACCATGATCAATTGCATTTTGAATCAAATGCACAATCGTTGTATCAATACGTTTTAATACTTCGCGGTCTGCCAGTGTTGCCAGACCTGTCATACGCAATCTAACCGATTTATTTAGCCGATGCGCAACATCCCTCACCATTCGAGGTAATGCCTGCACAACAATAGCAAACGGGCGCATACGAACAGAGAGTATTTCGTTATGCAAGGTGTATGCTGCGGCACTTGCACGACCTTCGAAGCTATCCAGTTCAGACATTCGACGCGAAAGATCTTGTTGCAGGTTCAAACCGTTTTTAATAATAATATTTAATTCATCTTTCACTGAGTCGTGAACATATTGCTCTTTAAGTAACTGACTAAACTGATCTAGTTGCGCCAACAAATCATTCTGTTTCTTTTTATAATTAAACAAAGAAGCTTTGACACCTTCAAACCGCTTCGTTTCAACCAATGATTCAGCCGCCAGATTCAACACTTTGCTTAACTTTAATGCATCAACTCGTATTATTTCTTCGTGATTTGCCTCATGATTTTCACTACCTACTTCGCTTTCAGCATCAGCTAATACTTTTTGGTCAATCTCATTTGAAACCGTAAAAAAATCATCCTCTTTTCCATCAACAATATCATTCAAACTAGCTTCAATATCAAGCACAACTTTTTCACGTTTATGTCCCCATCCCATGATTTCTTCATCACTAAAGTGAGTAACATTTACCATGACATCAACTGCAAACAACAATTTGTCAATTACATTGCGACTGAGAATGAGCTTTCCATTTTGTATTTCTAAAAAAGCCTCTTCAAGTGCATGTGCAATTCTCACAATTGCTCGAACATCAACTAATTGAGCAGCACCTTTAATTGAATGAACGGATCTCATCAAAGAATCAAAAACTTCAATACCCGGTTTTTTTTCAAGTTCCAACAAACCACGATTCAATTCAGATTTCTGGCTTTCCATTTCCATGCGAAATAAATCCAACATTGAATAGTCCGCATATTTTTTTCCATCTTCACTCATGGCATTTGATTCTTAACGATTTGTTCTAGTTCAAAAATATCGAACAGACAAGCAATTGTCGTCTTTGGTTTTTCGAAAAAAATACTTCCAATGAGATAAGGGGCCCAGGAATATTTAATATTGTTACATTCCTTATTAATATCTGATTCGTGATAACGAAAAGCTTCTCGAATTTCGTCAACTCTTATCGCTATTCGAATTGATCCTGCGTTCACCACCATTAATCGTTCAAATATCCCTTTTTTTAAATCTGGAGTTTCAATATAATCTCGAGTTATACCCATTAAGCGAGAAAGCGAAAAACACAAATAAACTTCGCCGTTAACGGGCACCAAGCCCTTAATATAGTAGTTTTTCAAATTTGGAATGGAATGCGCTGGTATATTCACAGCAATCGAAATCACCGCATGAGTGGGTAATAGGAACCACTTCGGCCCCATGCGAAAAGGTATCGCTGAAAATATCCCTTCATTAGAAAGTGTGGTTTGCTGCTCTATTATATCCCTTGCTTGCTGAAAAATATTATCTTCGGAATGCCTGCTATACACTTTGCATTTAGCGGCTTCGGCAAATACATCACAATGACGACAGTGTCTAGTTTTTTTTAATTGCTCACAACTCGGAGACTGACTAGACCAACTTCCTATGTTCTCCCAACATTTATTATTTAATACTTCGTTGTTTGAGTTATTCGTTGCCATAGTCAATCAATGTATGCCCAAGCTATATTAAGATTATTTGTTTTTATCCACTTTGAATTGGGAAATACTATTATTTAAGCTCTTTGCGGCCTCATCGAGAGTATGAATATTTTCGCGAGATGTTTTTAAGGCTTCTACGGTTTGTTGTGCAAACTGACTCAGTTGAAGCATTTTTTCATTAATTTGATTCGCTCCTTTCGATTGAAAAAGCATCGCTTGATGAACCACGTCAAACCGAGGCCCTAAAGTTTCAACTTGATCTACAATGTCTTCTTGTTCTTTATTGACATTATGTACATCATGCACGCTTTCATTCAGTTGACTCGTAAAGTCTCTCATTCCTTCAACACCCGATGCTACCGAGCTTTGTATTTCCTTAATCATGTGCTCTATGTCCAAAGTCGCTATTGCCGATAAATCTGCTAAGCGGCGTATTTCGGTGGCAACAACCGCAAAACCTCGACCGTACTCTCCAGCTTTCTCTGCTTCGATTGCGGCATTTAGCGATAATAAATTAGTTTGGTCGGCAACTTTAGCAATCGTAGTTACCACAGCACTAATGTTATTCGCGCGCTCTTTTAGAATCGCTAGTTTTTCAGACACCAATGCGGAAGAATCAACGATCTTGCGCATTAAGACCTCCATATTAGACAGACCAACATGGCTTTGCTTAGCAGCTGTAGTGGTTCTACCTGCAATCTCAGCCACTTCATTCATCGTATTAACTAAGTCTTCATTGGTTGCGGAAATTTCTTCTACCGTGGTTGAAATCAACTCAGTGGTTTGCGCTTGCTCATGCGCATTTTTTTCAACTTTCAACATGCTGTCAGTGAGTTCATTCGCGGCGAAAGAAACCTTAACACCCGAATTCTGAATCTGCCCAACGAGCTCGCTTAAGCTTTCACTCATTGAACGAATACCCTCTGCGAGCTGAGCAAAAGCATCCTCACCCGGCAATTCAATATGCCCTCTTAAATCTCCATCGGAAACGCGAGTAACCAAGGTCAGCAAAGTATCAACTTTGAGTTGAAGTTGATTGACGGCTTGTTTTTTTTCATCGATCGAGCGATCTATATAATTGATCATTAACTGCAAACTACCAGCGAGCTCGCCAATTGCGTCATCCCCAGAAAAAGGTATTTCGCTGCTAAAATCTCCATCTGTCACTTTTTTAACAACACCGAGTAACATATCAATTTTTGTTTTTAAATCTGTTGCGGTATCCTGCTCTCGTCGCGTTACCAAATTAATATTATCTGCCATTACATTGAACGCATTTGAAAGCTGACCAATCTCATCACTACTCCCGGTCGGTGCGACGCGTGCCTCGATATCCCCCTCCGAACGACGATTAACTATTTCCATTAAATCGTTTAATGGCTTAGTTAGCCACTTCGCCATGAGAATATTAATGAGTACAATGCCAAGGAAAAAGACTATTGCGCTGGTTATAACCGTATTAAATATTTCTGTAGCTATGCTTCTGTCGAGATACTCCAGTGAATAAGTCAAACGTACGGCTCCATTCACCGCGCCCGGCTCCACGTCATGACAGCGCAGACAATTCACGCCGTTGGTATTCTCTGTAGCATGAAATGGAGTTACCACGGTTAACACCCGGCCGTTCTCGCCCTGCTCAACCAATACCGAAGCTTCACCTTGCAGACCTGCCCGGTCTAAACTATCCTGAGGAACCTCATCCGCGAATCCGGGTCCATACTGATTAATGACTGGCTCGCCGCGTACCACTCGGGCATCAAGCACTTGATCGCGTGCGAGGATTTTTTTTCTTAGGATCGCCCTCTGATCCATATTTCCGGTCAACATCATGGTATTTAAACTATCGAAATACCAATCGGTTAGCTCAGTAACTTGGTTCTTGGCAAGATTTAAAACATACTCTTTTTCACTTTGAATCGTCAAAAAAGATGAAACACTCATCATTATCAAAAAAATAAATGCAACTATCACATTTATTTTTCCTTGTATAGAGAGCGGCTTAATCATTCAGGACAATTCTCTTTAAAATCATATTCTTATACCGCCCCGCTAATACCTCAACTCGACCGTAAAGTCCCGCAGTCGGTCAGTCTGTTCTCGGACAAGCTCCTAGGAGCCTGTCCTAGAATAGAAATCGTAGCGAGGGAAAGTTATTTAGAGTCCATTTTTTCGAATAAATAAGGCGAATAGTGGGCTTTATTTAACGAATTTATTCGGAAAAAGGGGCCGAAATAGATTTTCCGCAGTAGGTTCTCTATTCTCGGACAGGCTCCTAGGGTTAATATCGGATAAATAAAGAAATAGCTTAAGTAATAGAGAAAGATTAAAATCAATCCAACGGAAATTAATCTATTGATTTTTAGAGAGAAAAAAACTGTTGCTGATAAGTGAGAATAATCGATAATATGTTATTGCAATTAACGGATAGTTTATCATTTATATTTACTGTAAGGGAAGTTGTTACGCGCCCATTCTTAACTACGGAGATGTTTTCACCGCTGTTAAATTAAATTTTACACCGCCATTAGACAATACATTGACCAGTTGCGATCTCATATTTAATAGCTCCTGACCCGATTGCGCAAAATTTGTTAACGCAGGGTGGTTATAATAAGCAATCGCGACGATATTTATTCGATCATAACCTTGTGGCGCAACTATGCGCATTATAGCCGACACACCATCCACGGTATTCCACTGTAATACGGTACTTAAAACTTCTCCAGTCCTACGCATTTCAATAACAAACACCGGAACAAATTGCGGATCATTAAGAGTGACTGTAATTTCAAACTCATCAGTTAAATTTTTCGTTAAATAGAAATGGCTTTCCCCACCAAAAGCGCCGACCTCAGAAGTAACAGCACCATTAACCGGAGTTCCTTCGGTTAATACCTGCGGAATTGGAGTATCTATTATGATTGACTCTGGTAGCGGTTTTATTATTTGCAATTTGACTGCAGAATCCTCAATAGCTTCCCGTAACCCAATGCCTTTATTAAAAATCCCTATTTTAATAACAGAACTGGCAGCAGTCGCTTGAAAACAACTCAGCTGTTGGGTGCTTAAACCCTGTTCTGGTATCGGACTCGCTTGCAAACACGTATTGCCTCCCCCATTAGCAAAGCCCCACGAATCATCAAGCCGGGTTTCAAATTCTACAGTGCCAGGAAAAATATCAGTATCATTCAACAATATCGCTTTATAGCTAGTATTAGCAGCCAGACCACTGCAATCCATTCGAATATCGATGGTGGTAGTAATCGATTTATCAAAGGGATCCTGCTCTTGTTTAAACGTTTTACGGGTATAATTGCATTGACTGCCGTCTGGGATGCTCAAAAAACCGATGGGTATCGCAATATCTCCCTCTTCTAGCAGAGGGTTATCAAGCGCTATCTGAGCAACCTCAGCCGCTGCCGCAGCCGCAGAAGCCGCCAATGTTTCAGCCTCATTGGCAGAAGCTAATGCGGTATTCGCTGCATTCGTTGCAGTACCAGCTGCTTGACTCGCTAGACCCGCTTGCGTCACCGCCTCTTGAGCCGCTTGTTGCTTAGCCGCAAGATCCACGGCATTCTCTACCGCTGTCACTGCAACGGAAGCATTCGACTCTGCGGATCTAGCAGCCGATACCGCCGTATCAGCTTTAAGCACCTCGGCAGCTGCTAATTCTGCCGCATTATTGGCATTCGTAGCCGCTTGCTCTGCTTGCTGAACCGCTGCATTTGCTGCATTTGCTGCGGAAAGAGCAACTAATTCCGCAGACTGCAAAGCCGAGTTTTTGGATTGCTCAGCTTCGTTTGCAAACTGACTGGCGGTCATAGTATACGAATTTGCGTTCGAACTCGCATTTTCAGCTTCTATCAACGCATCACTCGCGCTTATTAATGCAGCCAGGGCTGTGCTCAGCGCGGCTTCCTCGGCCTCAATTCTCGCGGTTTCCTCAGCCTCAATTCTCGCGGCTTCCTCAGCTTCAATTCTCGCGGCTTCCTCAGCCTCAATTCTCGCGGCTTCCTCAGCTTCAATTCTCGCGGCTTCTGCTGTTTCCTCTGCAAGGTCTTTCGCTTCTTGCGTCGCTTCAGCAGCTGATTTCACCTTTGCTTCTGCTTCTTGCACCGCTTGCTCCAGCTTCTCGCTGGGCTGATTTGCCGCTT
>JALUUH010000122.1 GCA_027021445.1 Gammaproteobacteria bacterium | reverse complement strand
ATTTTTCGTTGCCATTGCAGCAACGTGATGCAGAAACAGACGATGACCTGTCTATTCTCCCATATTTGAGGCGAGTGCCATTCTCGACGCTGACTGCCGAATATTATCCTTTTACCATTGGAAAACGTAGAAAACGTAACGGGGTCAGGTCTTTCCACGCCATATTTTTTTATGGGTGTCTCTTTTTCATTTTCGCTTTTTTGGACGTTAGGCGAAATACGAATCGAGAGATTTGGCAATATTAGGGAATTCTCTAAGAACTTTTTTATCTGTCGTGATTAAAGGTACATTTAAATATTGGGCCAAAGCAACAAACTCACAATCATAAGCAGAGCAGTTACTCGAACTTACAAGCTGCATGATATGGGATGAAGGAATTTCAAATTCATTATCAGTTAACAATTTTTCAGCTTGCTGGATGATGAGCAGAACCTCATCAAAAGCGAGAATTTCTTTTCGCAAATACTGACTTAAAACATTTCTAAATTCGCTACGCCATAGGGCGGGGGCATTCCAATGAGGATCGGAAATTAATAGCTGTTCTGCTTGGCTGGAACGCTCTCCAGAAATGTAGAAATAGGAAATGATGTTGGTATCAACGACAATCATGGTCGGCCTTCATTCTTAGCCGCATCTAACTCATCATCGCTTAGAGGGTGACTAGCGGTTTTAGCTCTTAATTTTTTAGCCATAGAAACATGTTCAGAAACATCGATTTTATGTGGACAAAGCGTGCGTTCAACACAATAAAGTATTTCGCTATTCATGCTTCTGTGGTGAGCCTGAGCTGCTTCTTTTAAGCGAGCGTAAAGATCATCTGGTATATTTTTAATGGTGAGTGCGGGCATAGGGGTGAATCTCCGTAGAAACCAATATGGTTTCATTATGGTTTCTTGCTCAGGTTGAGTCAAGGGGGGCAATACCGCCTAACACATATGAGCCCTAACACTGTCAATAGGCAATAACTCTCTTTTTCGGCCCTTTGAAGAACCAAATTAAAAATCCGTTAACAAAACCGAATACTTCGTCTGTCATCGTCGCTGCCAGGCAAAGTGCTTACAGCAAACACACACGAGGGTCTCTTATCGCGGTCTCACCGCTGCCTGCATTTTTCGCCATCCA
>JALUUH010000121.1 GCA_027021445.1 Gammaproteobacteria bacterium | reverse complement strand
GCGAACCTTTATGATGCCCTGAAAGAAGGGTATTACGGGAAATTCTAAATTCCCTGAACCCGTACTCATTATTAATGTATGAAAAATGTACCGGATGGAACCGGATGCAGGCAGGAGTAGATAAAGATGACTATTAAGCTCGGCAGTAAAATCGTCAGTTACAGTGTAACTAAAGAAGACGAAGAAAAGCCCGAAGTTGAGGTGCAAACCTCGGCTATAACAGAAAATGAAGACAGCAACGTCGTGCATATGCACGAAAAGGTCGAACGCCCGGAAATGCTACTGGGCTCCACCTACAAAATTAAAACCCCGTTGTCTGAGCACTCCCTGTACCTCACTATCAATGACATGATACTCAACCCCGGCACCAAACACGAACTGCGCAGACCGTTCGAAATCTTCATCAACTCAAAAAACATGGACCACTTCCAGTGGATCGTGGCACTGACACGCATCATCTCCGCCGTGTTCCGCAAAGGTGGTGATGTCACCTTTTTGGTAGACGAACTGCATTCCGTGTTTGACCCGCGTGGTGGTTATTTCAAAAAGGGTGGAAAATACATGCCCTCCCTGGTAGCTGAGTTGGGTGATGCCATTGAATCACACATGAAACTCATCGGCTTGATTAAAGATGATGAAATGGACGAGCACCAACTAAAGCTCATCGCGGAAAAGCGAGCGCAGTTTGAAGTAAAACAAAAACCAGCTGATGGCAGTAACGCCTCGGACTTTCCTGTCGGGTCACAGTTGTGTAATAAATGCAGTACCAAGGCAGTGATCAAAATGGATGGGTGTATGACGTGTCTTAACTGCGGTGATTCCAAGTGCGGTTAGCCAGTCAGGTAAGGTGGGCACGTTTTTTATGCTGTGGGTTACACCATAAGCTGCAAATTCGTACACCATAAGTTGCAAATTGCTTGTTTAAACACGAAATCAGATGGTCGAGTACATTATTTAACCTTCTACCAGTGCTTAGAGTTACAAGTGTTACAGAGCTGGTGGAACTTCCTCGATGGGGTTTCAAGGTCTGTGCGTGGTACCCAGGAATGTTGCTGGTGATCCTGTTAGTTGCAGATGCCTGTGATAGTGAGCGGGTTAGAATGGTTGCTGTTGAGAAGCGGTGGTTAATAATAATAAAAAAGAAGGGGGAGTTAATAAGCAAGGCTTTACTTGGCTGATTAAACGGTGGTGAGTAAGTAGTATTAGTCATCAAATGTTTTGTTGAAGCGTAAGGTCATATGATCTTACGCTTTTTTGTATTCGAGATTTGATGCTACGTATATAAACAGCAATGGTCACTTCGTTTATTGCTAAGTAGACATTAATTATTAAATGCAGTTAGTCTGCTGTCGACCCAAAGCGGACGCCTAGCTTATTTTCAAGGAAAGGTACTTCAAATGTACTGCCCCCTTGATCGTATTCGGATTAATTATTCACTGTGCCTGTTATTTATATGATTTCAGAAAACATAGTGAATGAGTGCTTTATATTTTTC
This sequence comes from Gammaproteobacteria bacterium, assembly GCA_027021445.1. GTDB lineage: Bacteria > Pseudomonadota > Gammaproteobacteria > S012-40 > S012-40 > JALUUH01. The sequence goes on along the minus strand of JALUUH010000121.1, from coordinate 243 downwards.
TTTAAATTGAGGGGGAGCTTGTTTTGGCTGTAGTACCTAATGTGGAATATATAGACCTCCAGAATATTGATGCTACCCCCGCCCCCCGGAAACTTATTGATTCTTCGGCTGTTGATGCAATCCAAAATAAATTTGATGAATTTCTGGAGCAAGATCAAATTCTTATGTCTGTATTTTCGGAGCTGAAAGCAGATTCAATACCAGCAGTAATATTTGGTGGTTGGGTAAGAGATCAGTATATCT
>JALUUH010000120.1 GCA_027021445.1 Gammaproteobacteria bacterium | reverse complement strand
TAACCGTAGTGGTGCGTTTACGTTCACGTATAATACCCTTTTTTGTAATCGAAATTTCATACAAGCCCATTTTTTCATCACATCAACAGTAAGGTTAGGCTAACAGATGCTTGTTTTTAAACGTCCTTGCCGATCCTTTTATTATGCTTTAATTTTAAGATTGCATAGTAAGGCAATAAAAGTATTATAAAAGCAATAATAACCCCTAGAAGTCCAGCCCATGGTGAAGCGGGAATGCCTAGTAATCCATCACTAGAATAAATATAAGCGATTATAATGACAATTGACCCTATTATTATATAAACAGTGTCTAGAAATTCGATAAATAATCTAGTCAGCCATGACTTCATTTTCTATCTCCCTAAGTAATTCCCTTATGCCCTAAACTGATCCTTTCCACCCACAGGTTCAATCAGTTTAACACTATCCCGGATTCGAGCCATATCATTGAGCGCCTGTTCATAATATTTTTTGCCAATTCTTTTTGCGTTTTCCCCAAAACCAACTTTAAATCTAAAATGAAGAAGATGTTGATTGCTTAAGGGAATGTAGAAATGGTACCTATCCCCAGTCATATTATCTTTTCCTGGCCATTTAAAATACAAATATTTATGCCCATTGATTTCGATATGCTGGTAATCTTTTGGTGGTGTTTCACCCCATTTATTATTTTCTGGATATCTCTGTGCAAAAAAGTCACGCATATGCTTTTCAATCTCTTCCAGAGTTCCACAGGGTGTTCCCACAGGTTGTTTTTTAATGTGCATATGAAGTGATAAAAAACCAATCTGATCCCCCAGGTTTTTCCATATAGGCCAGCGGTAATCCCACATTAAATAGGTAATTTCAATAACTCCATCCATATCATAAGAACTTGCATTATTAAGATCAATTTCCCCCAGTATATTGGCATGGGGCAGATCTCGGGTCAGGTTTCCCGGCAAGCCCAGTTGCAATATTCGATCATTTATATAAATACGGTACTTGCGCAGTCGCCGCCCCGCACCGGTTTTTAAAAATAATCCCATTATATTTTTGCTCGCTTGAAATTCCAGAACTTCCAGTCCCGCCATAGCCCCGTTCCCGTATAGGGCAGAGTATGGGGGCTTAAATGGGAGGGCCCCCACAGCACCAGGGGCAGGGCCACCACACAGGCGGCGATCCGCACCGGATTTCGGGTATTCCGTCCAATGACCATAGGTACAATATCATTGGGATTATTATTATACCCCAGCACCTTTATACCGGCTTTTTGCATAATTATTTCGGTCTGTGCAATATTATTGGCGCCGCCATTAAACTGAATGGCCTGACTATCCAGCGGCGTTCCATAGGCCTGATTATGATGTTCCACCGCGGACTTGATAATCAGCCCGCCCTGGCTATGGGCCACCCACTTTACTTCCTGCCCGGTTTCATGGGTATTACGCAGAATCTGGGATAAATGGGCCGCCACTTTGGTGGGGCCGCCCTTACGGTCAATGGCCGACTCAAAGGTATCATCCATCCCACCCTGGGAGGGGTTATGAAACAGGCTAAAGTTTTTTATCTGCCCATCCTGTTTAAAGGCATGCTGGATATGCTTAATCATTAAATCGGTTGCTCTCTTAAGGCTACTCGACTGTCCATTGATTGCCGAAAAAGTGTAAAAGCAGACTGTCCGCAAATGAACGCAAACAACGCTAAACTTTCAAAAGAAAACGCGAACAACGCAAATAAACGCCAATGCACGCGATTAATTTCTATAAGC
>JALUUH010000119.1 GCA_027021445.1 Gammaproteobacteria bacterium | reverse complement strand
TGGGGTGACCCCTATGGCTCGCCTTCGCTCCGTAGCAACGACGTTACAACTCCGATGTTTTGGAAAGGGGCGGTATTGTAGTTATGGCAGAGGGAGGCAAAACTTCATCCAATTGCACCTTAGCAATTCAAACAAACCATAACAAAAGTATCTTCTTGCCCCGCCCATCCCACCCGAGGGATAGTAAAGCTTGATTTTTAGAATTAAGCACCCGAGATAACACGTTCCCACCTCTCCCCGCCCACCACCCTTTTTCATTAAAAACTAAACCAGATTGACCTGTATGTTAAAAGGGAGACCCTGTTATTTCCAATCCATTCATACTTTTTATGGAATAATCACCGCAACTTTTTTAAATGATTCAGCCAATTTATGGAATAAAAATGAAGGAGGTGAAATAAAGTGCCTAAGTGGATTAGCCCACTTTTTACGGACATAAGAAACGCTCTTGGAGAGAGCGTTGTCTTCAGCAACTGGAAGGGAAGAGGCTATTTCAGAGGCTACGCCAAGCCAGCAAACCCCAACACGGTAAAACAGCAAGCACACAGGGAGTTAATGAAGGTCTTGGTTGCGAGGTGGAAGGAAATCGCAACCACAGATGCCATTAAGCAGGCATGGAATGACGTGGCAAGCCCAGAGCAGATCAGCGGTTATAACCTCTTTGTGAAAGAGGGCAGAAAGAGCGAGATCTCTGTCCCGAGCTCAGCAAGCGGAACTGGCTCAGCCACAATCACCGTGACCTATACTCTGGGTCTCGGTGCGGCAGACGCAAGAATTTACAGATACGATGGAACTACATGGGTAGACGTCACACCAGCAGGAGGTTTGAGTGCTGGAGCAAACCAGACCTTTGACGACACAGTCACCGTAAGCGGAACCTATACGTACTTTATCGCTGATGGTAGGGTGCTGGTAAGTGGAGACACAGCACCGCAGCCTTATCAGGCTATAAGCAAGTGGAGCCTTGACCTTGTCAATGGTACAGTCATTGAAGCAACCTGCTCCGCAACGGTATCATAACCTTGCTTTCCATTTTTTTTAAGCCAGATTTGGGTATGAAAGAGATGTAAAAAGGAGGAGGAAAAAAAATGACACTGTATGATGTTTTCGTGACAGGAATAATTGCAACAGTAGCTTTGGGATTCCTCATGGGAGTAAGTCAGGTTATTCTGAGCTATTTAGCTCAGAGAAACCTTAACGACATGCACAGCATGGGAATACAGGCAATCATAGGAGTAAACGAGATGAAAGTCATTGATAGATCAATGGAAGACAACAAAACAACCGTAATAAAGCAGTAATAAGACACATAACGATCCCAGGAATCGGCAAAAAACGAACATGAGAGGAAAAAAACATGACAACCCCATTACTAACAGATCAAGCACAGACGATTTTATTAGTCTCTTTGATATTGTATACAATAGGTCGACTGGAACAGCTGAACAGGAAAGTCTCACAACTCGATGGAAAACTATGCATTCTCATGAGGATAATAAAACTAAGAGATGATCAAAATGGCAGGAACAAAAATAACAGACCCTAACATTTTTTTTATTGAATTAGGTAGAGGACAGGGAAGATCAGTCAAACACAACGAAGCAGTCGCCTTAATCAGCAAACTAATAAACGAAGCAGGCTTTAACGTGAACTACGACCACATAACCACAACCACTCCAAAGTCTAAAACCATCCCTCTAATCCTGAAGAACCGCAAAGGAGTTAAGAAAGGAGATATAGCTTTCTGGATGGACAGCAAAACGCTCGTGCTAATAGAAGTGAGAACATTCAGGAAAGGCTCATTTATCGAGGTGGAGAATGGCCAAGATTAAGCTAAACCCTGTATTGAACGAAGCATTTGGAGCCCACGGCAAAGCAGTTTTCCAAGGGCTTGGCTTGACTGGCACAAGTGCAATGTTCACACGCAACCAGAACAGCTTAATTCTCGCAGATCGCAAGAAAAAAGACCGTACAAAAAGCAAAAGGAAACCAAAACACGCAGACCGCTTCGCACAATTGGAGTGCATGTGGAAACTATTAACCAGAGGACAGAGAAAAGCATTCCACAGGTTCGCAGAAAAGCACAACTACTTTAGCACAAAGAGATTAAGAGACAGAGACGCCTTTTTTAAGCTCGGTCTCCAGTACAGGCTTAATGAATTCCTCACAGAAGAGCTTAACACCAAAATAAAGATAGAACTCAGAGACATAGATGAAAAAAGCATAAAGCTAAACGTATACACCACAGGAGAAATTAAGTATTGGGATGAGTTGGTGAGAATCAGACTTAAAACACTCTAACAATTTAATTTTAAAAAAAAGGAGGTATAAAAATGAGTAACGGATCTCCAGCACCAATAAATAAATGGAAGTTAGCGATCGACATAATAGAGGATATACGGGGCTCAATCGCAATGTACATGTTTATCATAGAGGAAGCAGTCCAGACCGCAGGTATGGCAGCTTACCTGTACAACAAAGCAGAGCAAAAACAAAAAGCAAAGGAAACAGCCCAGTGGATTCTGGATAACCTGATTTATCCTGCTCAGGATTTCACCGAGACCTACGGCTACTTGGCGTATCCTCTGAACATGGCATATGACGCCTTTTTCAAGGCAGCAGAGCAAACAATGCGAATGTATCTGGAGCTGTAAACCATGGTTTTTCAGTATGTGGCGGCAATTTTAGCCAAAGGATTCACATCAGCAATACGCTACCGAATGGCGTTCATTAGAGCATTCCAAGAACGCTTATCAGAGCTTGGCATGGGCTTATTTATATCAGCAAACGCCGAAGATTTCGATACTGCTATAGACTTACTGGGCTGGACAAATAACGTAATAAACGCCTACTTAAGCTTCGTAGGCAGAGGGCTGATCTACGGAAAACACGGAGAAGAAATAATAAGCAACCTAAACTTAACGAGATATTTCCAGCAATTTCCAAGCTTCCAGTACTTTCAGGACAACTACTTTAAAACAGGAAAAACATGGACAAAGCCCATAATAGACCTTGAGTTCCTAAAAGCACTGATTGAACAATCAGGCTTTTACAGACTGGTTGATTTAGCTGAAGACTACATGAATAACCCCTTTGAGCTCATGGTAACACTTTACCGCCTTCTGGCAGAACAGCTAAACTTCCAGTACGATGAAATAACCAAAATAATAAACGAGATAAACCAGCGACTGGCAGACCCGGGAGCTGAAATAACCAAAACAATGCTTGAACCAAATCAATGCATGCTCGTAAACCCCTTTATTGACCTTGATTGGACAGTAATAAAAACCTACATACAATTATACATAACTTACATTGACCACTTTGACGCAATAGAAGAAGAACAGGCCAAGAGATTTCACTTATGGCACGGAACAAGAAATATCTGGGCAGAATGGACAGAAAACAACGTAACCAAAAGAAAGCTATTAAGAGGAAGCTTTGAAGACATAGATTACATAATAAGCGAACCGGGAACAGTTGGATACCAGAGATTCTGGAAAGAAATAAACTACTTGCAAATATGGGAGTACATGCCAAGATCAGGCAGATTTACGCTGTCCATTCCTACAAAAGACTTCGAGAAGCTTGGAGATCTAACGGATGCAGAGACAATTGATATTTTGCTGGAACACGAAGGAATCGAAAGCAATAGAATAACATTACCAAACTTCGCACTGCTAAAACAACTTGAAAAACTGGATCAGGACTTCATAAACGCTTTTTACAACGTTATTTTAATAATTACAGATCATATGCTATGCGAGAACGTATTATACGGCTCATATAACTATGAAATCCCTCTAAAAGACTTAAAACAGGACTATTTAACGATAGACACGGATGAAATAAAGTGTTTTGTAATTAATGCCAACGAAATCGAGAATGCAAGCCCATACACGAAAGTTTTTGCAACACTGCTTAAATTACAGGGAGATCATTACACCGTATTCGCTGTACCAGATAAACAGCTAAGAATCCCAGACTACATAAGCCAGTACAATGTAAAGTGTAGCCTAATATGTACACCTTGCCCAGATTCCGGCCCTTACAATCTTGCAATAGGTAAAACTTTAACGCTACAAAACGATATACTTGATAACTGCAACCAGAAACGATATCTTGAAAAAATATCAACAAGAGCCAGTGAATGGACAGTAATAACTAAAGCCATTAACAAAATAACCCATGACTTCATAATATGATACATGAAAAAAGCCTTCTACGGCTTGTTTCATGCATTTTAACGGCTCTAACGAAACCTTTTTAAATTTTCTTTCGTGTTATTTCTGTATGGCAAAAATAAAATCTGCACTATTCAACGAAATCCGAGGTAAATTAAAACACTTGGAATTTAGAGTAAGGAAAAACGGAGTTATAGAACTAAGCATGAAAAGGATCCCGGCATACACACGAACAGACGCACAGGACGCCATACGCAAAAAATACGGCCAGCTTGTTCAGGAATGGAAACAGCTTTCAGAGACAGAAAAGGCACAATATGAAGAACAAGCCAGACGCTATGCTATTTCCGGCTGGAACTACTACGTAATGATAAAAATGCCAGTTCAACCGCTTATTTTCGACAACGACGGCGGAGGAGCATGGTATCACTACGTAAACGTGCCAATAACAACAGCACCAAGCGAATACGCCCAGTACAAAGTAGTGTTTAATGGCGACACGATAGAAATTTACTCGGCAGACGGAACACTAAAAACAAGCGGAACAGGAATGACAGACTTCTGGAACAACATTCAGAGCAGTGGGAATGATATAAGACCATTTGACGATCAGAAAAACCAGCTTTATTTCTGGCTGGAAAACTGGGACTACACAAACAAGCAGGCGACAATATGGGTTAAACTCCCGGCAAACGCACAGGAGTTAAACATCGCCTACGGCAACGCAAACGCTACGCTTTCAGCCTATCACGACCCAAAGGCTGTTTTTGATTACTATGACGATTTCAGCACAGACACATCAACAAACTACACGTTCTCACAAACAAAATATGACCCAGCTACATCAGCAACAATGACAGTATTAAACGGAATAGCTAAAATTACAATAGGCGAACAAGGAAATGCAATATTTTATACAAGTTTACAAGTTACAAATAACTTCATTGCTGAAATAAAGGCAAGAATAACAAATACAGGAGTCCTACAAGGCGTGGGTATAGCACTTAGAGGAACAACAGAAGACATTGATTATTATATGTACACAGGAGCAGGTTATGAACAGAGGCTCGGAAAATTCACGACGTCAACGTTTACAAACCTCTGGACTGAAACTTGGACGATAGATACAAATTGGCACACGTTAAAGCTTAAATACTCAAACGGAGCTTTTACATTATTCAGAGATGAAAACCAACTAACAACAGTAAATTATGCACTTGCAGACGCAAGTTATAATGTGGGTATTCATGCGAATTATGCTTTAGACGCAATTGTTGAAATTGACGAATTTAAAGTATACAAACTATCTGATACCGCACAATTTGGCACACCGGCCACCGTAATAATCCAATAGCCAAACAAAACCCACACGTAACTATTCCAAAAAACCTGAAATAACCCACAGTAATTACAGCCTCAGCTCCCTTATTTAACCAAAATAAAAAAAAATAAGCGAGCACAATAAAAGTAAAACTTAAACCATTCCATAAAACATAATATTAGTATGGCGTGGTTTGTAGAGACTGAAGAAAATTGGGCATGTACAATTAGGTCAACAAAAATAAAGGAATTTATAATAAAGAGAGACCCAGAGGACGAACCAGAACACTGGACAAAGATAATTTTTTGGTTAGATGAAAGCATACCAGCATATGAAACAAACCCATTCAACTATACAGGAGAACTAAAACCACTGATCGCAAGCATTATTGAGATGTGCCACGACCCCAGCCCGACAGTGTATACAGTACAGGGACTTCTCAAATTGGCTGAAAAGCACAAGAAAACCCTACAAAAAATATGAGTGGTGAAAACATGAAAATGGAACCGTACATTTGGTTATCAAGCAAATCAATAAGAAAACTAAAAGAAATGGATGAAGAGGAAATTATTAACTCACTTAGCTATGGATTACAGCCAATTGGATCACGCTCAGCATGGTGGAAAGTAAAACAAAAAAACCTAAATAAAATCGTAAGAAAACTTAAAAAACTAAATATTCCTTATATAATAGCTTGGATTCCTACATCTCAACCATTTATAACTACAAACAAATACTCAATAAGAAACAAACTCTAAAATCTTATTTTATTTACAATAACGAGCCATGACAACCAAAACCGAGATACTGACAGCCATCGCAAGACTCTTTTTAAAACATAACGAGCCACTAATGCAAGCCTATATATTCCAACAAATAAATAAAATTCATGGAAAAAACCTTAATAAACGACAGCAGAAGAGACTAAGAGACAGAGTAAACCATTACCTTAAATGGCTTGAAAAAAACAAAATAATACAGAGAGTAAACACAAAATCCCGTTTTGTGGCATTTAAAACTCAGGATACCCGATTTTTTATTGACTTGATAAACATAAACGCACGCCCGAAACCACCCGCAGAACCGCCAAACCCACAAAAAAACCAGCCTACAAAAGAGCTTTCAAATGAAACTCGAAACTACGAACTCTTACCACGCTTTAAAACTTACTCACAGGAATGGATCATATCAGCCCGTGAGCTAATACCCCGCCCCCCTAAACACTTCACAGATTACCAGAAAGAAAAACTGGCTATGCACTTCCTCACGTGGAAAGAGCAAACAGAAGAACGTAAATTACTATTTAAAACACATGATGATCAGATAGAACTAAAAGACTACAAAACACGCTTCAATAACAAATTCAGAGCTTTTAATATAATTAAAACATACGACCACGCAATGAAGGAAGGAAGAGAAAAATACGGCTATGGCGTTTTTATAACAATTACAATGCAACCAAATCTCCCGCTAAGAATCCAGCAAATGGCATTGAGCTTTATACTCCACAGAATAAAAGCACTTGTAAGAAAACAGCAAGGTGAAACATTACCGCACATATGCACCAACGAACCACAAGCCAACCTTTCAGCACATAAGCACGTTGTAATATTTGGAACAAAATGGCTAATGCCAAAACGACAACTAACTAAATACTTGGATAAGCACCTGAAAGAATTCCTTAGAAACATGGGAGAGCATTATAAACGCACCATTAACAAAAGAGCCACAGAAGATCAGGTAAGTGCATATAACAAGCTTGGAAAGAAGTTTCTTAAAAAATACCTGAAATACAAGGAGAGAAAAAACAGAAAACTAAGAGCAAAAGGTAAAAAAGAACAATTTGAGGGAGTTATCAACTTCATTACCAAAATTGAGCTTAAAGGAAGTAGTTTTTCATTCCACAACCCGCCCCCGGACGTGATCAAATTCTCCGAGAAATCAGAGAATAAACAATTTAACATAACAGTTGAAGACTATCTTAAAAAATACATGATCAAAAACGTTTTTGACATAATAGAAGACCCAGAAGAGGACGACATTAATAAAATAATCAAAATCGCTTGGTACTGGCTTTTGAGAATACCTTTCTTCACCTGTTCACCTTCTTTACGTCCACAAAAAGAAAAGCCACCCCCCGCCGGGTGGACTTTCATAGGCTCATTTACTGAAGACCAAATTCATCACATAATGGAAAATTATAGTTTCGGGCAACTCGAAACACCAGTAAAAGTAATACCTATAACAGCCTGAGAACATGAAAGGCTGATACATAAACACACCCTAAAATTCCATGACAGCTCTCAGAAAAAAATAACAAACACCGATAAAAATAACGTTAAAGCATTTACAAACTCCTGAGTAGTGTTTATTAGCTAATTGAACTTTTTTGGGATTAGTTGTAAAGTTTTCAATCCCTAAATTAACCGTTTTTGCCCAATGGCTAACATTGACTTACAAAACTACGCTACGGCGAGCCATAGGGGTCACCCCACTCCGCACCCGCACCCGCAAAAAAAGCTTGAAATAAAGATAGATAATCTAATTTTTAAAACCGTTACTTGTATGTTTTTTAGTAGCTTGCACTTTTAAATAAACCACTACAAACAGTTCACCCCCCGAAAACTCCGTTTTTGTTTCGCCCCAAAGGTATCCGAAAAATGTCAACGTCGGAAACTCCGATTACCGGCAGCCATAAGGTTATTTGTCAAAATTAAGGGATTGAAAACAGATTTTAGGCGGTTGCGGGTGCTCCGTGGGGTGACCCCT
>JALUUH010000118.1 GCA_027021445.1 Gammaproteobacteria bacterium | reverse complement strand
ACCGAGATCTGAATTTGTTACTGGGCATGAAGCAGGTACCTGTTCGTCTGTTACCGGAACGCCGTACCTCGGTGTTGAGCAAACACTTGATTATTGCAAACCGCAGGAACTGAAAATGATACAAGCACGAACGCCATTGCCTGCTGGTAATACCGGTCGTGAGATTAGTGGTCTGCAACCAGGATTGTCGGGCTTAACCGGCGCTCAGAAAGGTGTTTGTCAATCAGTCAGTGGAACCGCTTATTTAGGTGGAGACGAGCAAGTCAAGGTTTGCGGAGCAATACCGGCGCAAGTGGGCGAGGGTGATTTTCCGCAACCATTGGGAAACGCGCCTTGGGGAGCATTTAGTGTTGCTTCTCCCAGTCATGCGAGCACGGCATTGGATTCGTCAGATGCGGTATCAAGTATGACTGGTAGCGTTTCTGAGCAAGAAGGCCGTGTTAGTGGAACCTTCTCCTTGGGTAAAGGAAAGGTGACTGGTGGTACTGAGCAGTTCAAATATAAGCATCGTGAAGAGTCATCAAATACATCTCCTGTTATTAATACAGAGAAAGATAATGTTTCTCGAGTAACTGGTGAAGGTCTATCAACCAGTTTGAAAATAACCGGTGATGATTGGGAGCGAGGTGATCGTGTGACCGGAACAGAAGGGCGTTCTGCAAGTCGTCGCAATCAGACGATACGCGGCCCAATGAGTGCCATTCCAGGTACGGCACCAAAGCGAAATGAAGATAATCCTCCCAGTGACTCTAAAGTGACGGGTGGCAGTGGTAATACTGAAAAAGGTGCGATGATCACTGTATCAGGCGGTGCGCGAGGCTAGTCGGTCAAATGAGCGCTCATTATCATGGATAAACAGCTTGTGATGATCAAACCTTAGAATGAAAGCTTAAGTAAGAGTAACGTAAATGTTTAATGCCAGAACCAAAAGCAAACGCAAACGCAAAATGGGACGTGCACAGCCGTCAGTACGGTTGGCAGCGGCGCCATGTAGCGCTGTTGCTTATGGGTCTGGTGTTAGCGTTAATAGTGCTGATGAAAATTTTAAGCTTTACCACTATGAGCAAAAAATTAAACAGTCTTTTGCAAAAATAGAAGCATGTCTGAAGCAAATATCGGGTTTGCAACATGTTGCAAATTTTGCCTTCCGAGCGCAAGCCGTTGCACGTGAGCAGTTAGGCTTTGAGCTGCCGGAAAATATGCTGGTTGATGAATGGATTAAATCCGTTGATATAGGCCAGTTATATGTGTGGTGTGTGTTTGAAACATTTCGCCGCATGTCGGATGAGTTTTTTACGGCTAGACCACTCGCGGGAGTAGCAGACAAAGATTTTCAAGATTTTATAAATAAGTGTGGGTTTCACACGGTTGATGTATCTCCTTGTGCCGACGGACGTTTAGCGCATGTGATTCGATATGTGTTGCGCCTCCCTTATAAATCGGTGCGACGAAAATCCTATGCGGGCGCAATGTTTGATATTGATGACAGTTTGCAAAAGTGGGTTGAGACCGAAATGCTACGCTATCGAGAGTCAAAACCAAATAGTGCAGATGCCGCAACACGTTATTTGAAGGTCGCTGTATATCACTATAGCAGTAGTGCACCGAGCACCGAAGGTTGTGCCGCGCACGGTAGTGATGCAGTCAAAGCTGCTGAAGGAGCCGCGTCACGATTGCTAGCCTTTCAGCAAGGCGTGGAAAATAGTTTTTGCTGTGGTGCTTCGATTGATCTTTTATTGATTGGCATTGATACCGATAATGATTCGATCCGAATTCATTTACCGGATGTCGACAGTTATATTGATCCATTAAATTATATCGATTACCAGGCTGTGCAAGGTGTAGTCGCCAATGCGGCGCATGTAAATATAGATGAAGTTATATACGATTTTATTGCACAAGCCCAAGAAGCTGTTTCGAGTGAAGGAATGTTACGATTTGTAGCCAAGCTATTTGCCAACAATATTTCACAAGTGAAGTATGTACGAGAGTATTACAACGGACAATATGAAGATGCCGGACACCAAGAACGATTTATCGGCATGGGTATCGGGTTTGAAGAAATCCAGTTACGCAACTTAACCTATTTTGCCTATTTAAAGACGGTTGAGGAAGGTGCCCGAGATCTAGATGTCGGGATTAAAATATTTAGTGGCCTGAATGTATCTCGTGGTTTGCCCATTCCTGTCGTGATTAGAAACGATTATCACGGCCAGGTTCCAGGGGCACGTGAGCGCGCAGTAGATCGCTGTCATCAGCTTGATGCCGCTTTAAAGCATCGCTTTAATACACTATACGAGCAAGGTATGTTGCACACTTTAATGATGGTACGGGACTGCAATGCTGATAACTGTGCAGAAACTATAGGATGCTCGCTTTCAATTGAACAGCAAGGAGCGCACTAATGAAAATTTGCAAAATTGTAAAACCGCTAGTTGCGACTAACCGAATTCCGGGTATGGAGCATAAAAATTTACAAGTGGTAAGAGATGGGAAAACCCAGTTAGTTGCGGTAGATTCCGTTGGTTGTTCCCCTGGAGACTGGGTTTTATGTGTGGGTAGCTCTGCCGCGCGAGAAGCGGCGGGAAGTAAAGAATATCCCAGTGATTTAACGATTGTTGGAATCATTGATTACTGGGAAGAGGATTAAGTTTAGTGGAAATTTTGCAGGTAGTTGGGTCTTTGGTCTGTACTCAGCGTCACTCCGGATTGCAGCACTTAAGTTTGCGAGTCCTGCGAGATACTAAGGGCAAGACTCAGGTGGCTGTAGATCCCTGTGGTTGTCAAGATGGTAATTGGGTTTTTGTTGTCAGTGGATCTGCGGGGCGATATGCCTGTGATGATCCCAGTGTGTTAACAGACCTGACGGTAGGTGGAATTATTGACCATTGGGATGCAGACGATAGTCCCGGTAAAAAAATTTAGTCGTTTTATAGAGTAATTTTAATTCATCAAGATGGAGATAAGGCAATGAGCGAAAACAATTATGGTATTGCGCTTGGAATGATAGAAACCCGTGGCTTAGTACCCGCTATCGAAGCAGCCGATGCAATGACAAAAGCTGCGGAAGTACGTTTGATCGGTCGAGAGTTTGTTGGCGGCGGATATGTAACGGTACTGGTACGTGGCGAGACTGGCGCTGTTAACGCTGCTGTTCGTGCAGGTGCAGATGCTTGTGAGCGTGTTGGTGATGGCCTAGTGTCAGCACACATAATTGCACGTCCTCATAAAGAAGTTGAGCCTACGCTCAGCATGTCTAGCACGAATCGAACTTTGTAATTTGTAAATCACCACTATATAGGAGAGTAACACCATGGCACATGAAACTTACGGTATTGCCTTAGGTATGATTGAAACACGCGGTTTAGTTCCAGCGATTGAAGCAGCTGACGCGATGACTAAAGCGGCTGAAGTACGCTTGATCGCGCGTGAGTTTGTTGGCGGCGGATATGTGACTGTATTGGTTCGTGGCGAGACAGGTGCGGTGAATGCAGCTGTTCGTGCAGGAGCCGATGCTTGTGAACGTGTTGGTGATGGCCTAGTGTCAGCACACATTATTGCGCGTCCACATAAAGAAGTTGAGCCAATACTTGACGCTAGCAAAGCATAGACTGGCATTGGGTGAGGCCGGAGTTATCCAGCCTTGCCTAGCTCTAATGAGAATGAAAGCACTATGAGTAATCAATTGTCGGCGGCGGGCATGGTTCAGGATGAGGTTATACTGGGCTATCTTGGAAGAGCTTTGAGTTATGAGCTTTCCGCAGTTCAGCAGTATTTATCGCTCTCTAGTCTTTTGTTGATAAAAGGAATGCCTGATTTAAGTGTGCGTTTTAAAAATGAAGCGCAAGATGAGCTACAGCATGCTGAGAGAATTATTGGACGAATAATTGCTTTGGGGTTTGCCCCTAATGCGAGTCATTTGCGTCCCGCAAAATTGAATGGGTCGTTGTCACAATTGATTGAACATGTGATTGGGCTTGAGCACGAAATCATCGCGTTTTATGAGCGTGCCGTTGAATATTGCATTCAAGCAAATGATGATGAAAATCGGATATTTTTTGCAGCACTGCTAAGTGAAGAGAAAGAACATGCGAATCATGTGAATTCTTTGTGGCAAACAAGCATTAAACATTAAGTATGACATATCACCGGAGGCATTTATGAGTTCAAATTGGTTTGTACGAAAAAAACCAGCTCGGCTTGAGCGCCGCGTCGAATTTTCTGATTATGAGCAAACGCGTGAGTTTTTAGAAAAAGCGGCAGATCTCTCAGAGAGTGAAGATTACTACCCTGATATGAGCTTTGGACGTACCCATGTGTCCATTACGCTTCATTCAAAGGAGGATGAAAACGAAATTGGAGAAGACATGTTGCGTTACGCGAACCTCATGGATGAGCTTGTTCCTGCTGCAAGAATGACGCATTAGTAATAGAAAAAATAATGATGAGGTTGAGTTATGGCGACTGCAAAAAAGCAAGCTCCAAATGCAAAAAGTACTAAAGATAAAAGTGTATCCTCAGAAGAAAAAATGCAGAACGCATCTGGATCATCCAGCGCAGTTTCTGCAAAAAAAAATAGGGATAAAACGTTTCACGCTTTTCCCTCCCGCCGTGTCTGGCCTGATTGATTCGTTAAGGTTTTATGTTTAACTGCTTATCGAAGTTAATCTATGGCAAACTTTCAAAATAGTGTTTCACGATTCAAGGGTGGATTACCTGACTATTTGATTCGTCATACCACCTTTCGCCAAATGCAAGTATTCGAAGCAGTTGTTAGACTGAGTAACTTTACCAGGGCTGCAGAAGAATTGCATTTAACCCAGCCTACTGTGTCTACACAATTAAAAAAATTGACAGATGTGATGGAGTTGCCACTAATCGATCAAGCGGGTCGACAAATCAGAACGACCGAGGCAGGTGAAGAATTATATCAGGCGATCAGAAAAATATTTGAAAATCTCTCCAATCTGGATACCCGCATAGGAGAAATTAAAGGGCTGCGTAGTGGCCGACTACGGCTAGCTGTTATTAGTACTGCAAAATATTTTGCACCTGAAATACTCGGAGAATTTTGTAAATTATATCCGGGGGTTGATGTCTCTTTGAAAGTGACGAATCGAGAGCGAATATTTGAACGTATTTATAATAACGAAGACGATTTATATATACTGGGTCGCCCACCCGAACATGGGCTTGATCTTGAATCGTTTCCATTTGCCCCCAATCCGTTGGTGGTAATGGCATCCCAAGATCATCCCTTGTGTAAAGATTCGAACATTAGCATCCAACGCTTAGTCGAAGAACCTTTTATCTCCAGAGAAGCGGGTTCCGGAATTCGAAATACGGCAATGAAGCTTTTTGCTGAGCATGATCTTGTGCCTAATATAAGAATGGACCTGGGCAGTAATGAGGCGATAAAACATGCTGTCATAGGTGGTTTAGGGGTTGCTATATTATCCTTACACACGCTGTCATTGGATGGTGTCAATGGGTCTGTAAGCGTATTAGATGTTAAAGGTTTCCCGATTGAGAAAAATTGGTATCTGGTTCACGCCAAGGGGAAAGAGTTATCATTGATCGCAGAAACATTCCTTGAGTTTGCAAAATCAAATGAACCTATCATACGAAAGCGTATGAAAGATTTATATGCAGGGTTTTCTAGTCGTCACAAAAATCAGCGTTTGTCGAATAGTAATCAAAATTAACTGAATCTGGGCGCTGGAAATTACAATGATTAAATTACGTACTTATGTGTTCATTGACTCATTGCAGCCGCAGCTAGCAGCCTATATGGCGACGGTGTCGCAAGGTTTTTTACCTGTGCCTGGCGATGCTTGCTTGTGGATGGAAGTTGCCCCTGGCATGGCGATTCACCGGTTAACCGATGTTGCATTAAAAGCGACTCGTGTTCATCTTGGCCAGCAAGTTGTCGAACGTGCGTTTGGCTCCATGGTGTTTCACCATCGAGATCAAAGTGATGTTATAGAAGCCGGTCGTGCAGTTTTATATTCATTGCGTACGGCGGAACATGAGCGCCAAAAATGTCGTGTTGCATGGAGTGAAACAGTTCGCTCTATTACCCCAGATCATTCGGTATTGATTAATCGGCAAGATAGAAGAGGCTCAATGATTTTGCCGGGCCAGAGTATGTTTATCCTTGAAACAGAACCCGCGGGTTACATTGTCTATGCCGCCAACGAGGCCGAAAAGGCCGCAAATATTACCTTAGTTGATGCACGGGCAGTTGGTGCGTATGGACGCTTAACATTGGCTGGAAAAGAAGCCGATATAGATGCAGCTGCACATGCTGCTGTGCATGCGGTACAAAGTCTCAGTGGTGTTTAAGGCTGTCAATAACCGTGCCCTGACTATTAGTTTACCTACCTTAGCTGCAATTATAAACCTAACCTCAACAACATCTTAAACCCCGCAAAATATTGTTCTGCAAAACCGAAAAGTTATTGCGTGTCCATCTCTTAGTCATCGGCGCACTGTTGAGGCGCAAGCCATAACTTATCCGGGCGATATCAAGTTGCTCAATATTTTGAAAACGATTTTTTTATCTGTCGATTGATTTTACATCTCTAGCGAATTCCGAATGAAAACAATTACCACTATTTTTTAATGTCGTTATACAACAACAGTTTATTTATTTGAGCACGCATCTTGCTATGAGTATCAATACTTTGGGAGGAGTCGAATAATAATGAACAAAAATATTTTTACTGTGCCTGCATTTTTTATTGCTTTGCTTTTCAATAATACTTCTGCGCTTGAGAGGAGAAAAGTGAAAGCAGCTAAGAGGCAGAGATAAATAAGTTAAAACTCGCCTCATTTATATGTACATTTTATCGACGTTGAATTTTTCAAATAATGATATTGTTCTCATTGTGCTGATTCCAATACTGGTTACGCGGAAAAAATAAACGAATAAATAAAATAAAAAGACAGCGATTCCTCCTATTTTTCGTATTTAAAAATATTTTATATTCCCGCGAATTGGAAGTAGTGACGTTGTCGCGAGACTTTTTGACATTGTTTTGAAAAAGGGAAATTATAAGACTCGGATATTTCATGTGGAAGCAGGAAAGTGCAAAACCAATAATAAATATGGAGAATTTATGAAAAAGATTTTTTACACAAGTTTGATTGCATTTGTCATTCAGAATTT
The DNA here is from genome assembly GCA_027021445.1 of Gammaproteobacteria bacterium. Taxonomy (GTDB): domain Bacteria; phylum Pseudomonadota; class Gammaproteobacteria; order S012-40; family S012-40; genus JALUUH01. Next base: position 26,164 of record JALUUH010000118.1, on the reverse strand, counting down.
AGTTATCCTTAGTAATGTAATGGCAGGAGTTGAAGGGATGCATGTTGAACTAGATCTCAATACGAGTATATTTTCATTAAATGGCAACAATGGTGACTATACCGGGTATTTGATTATTCCTGAATTAAGATTGCGAAAAAAACTAGACTTTGGCTCGAATAATTCGTATTACGTTTCAGTTGGTTATGAACAAATTTCACAGTTTTCTGGCAAAGAAGATGAACAATCTTTAGTTACAAAAAGAGAGGAGACCCCATACATGGTAATGGCTGGGTTTGCGCACTTTTTTTCTCGTGACAATACAAAAGATGATGTGAGTTTTGGTTTTAACCATATTGTAGCTGGAGTTGGGTATGGGAATTTTGAAATTGAAAAAAATTTAAATCATTATGATGACGGGTTTTTTATGTTTATAGGGTTTACGATTACAGCCCTAGGCATGCATTGGTAGAATTATTAAGGGGTCAGAGCCCTTTAATAATCCTTTAGTGTTTATTTAATTACTTTTATTAAGATTAAGATATTAGATATTAAGGGCTCTGACCCCTTTAGTAGACCCCTTTAGTACTGATATATTGCCTAGGGTTCGTTGTTTTTGTATGATTATTTTCGCGAAATAAATACATAAATATTTTTTATTTTTTAGGCGTTGCATTTTTTAAATAATGATATTATTCTCGCCGTGCTAACTTTAGTATCGGTTACTCGAAAAAACAAAAAAGAGGAAGTTATGATTGAGAAAATTGGAAAATTAATAATTTTAATAACAGTATTCGCACTTTTTTCTGGGTGTGCATTGTTAGAAAAAAATATGCAAACAAGTGTCTATAAAAGGGATGATGTTGACACCTCTAAGAGTAAAGTTGTTGTATTTCCACTGTTGTTGACATCAGGTGTCGATTTCGCGCAGATCAATAAAAACGCAGATAATAAGTCACTGGATATAATCGTCGGTTCAGGATGGACGGATGAAATAGGAACAGACGACGTAATTATAATTCCAAAGATAATTTTATCCGAACTCCCTAATGGTTGGAAAATTCTTGATCAATTTGTTCAAGTGTTAGATAGCGCGTCGGCGATTGAGCAATCAATGGATAATCCAGAAATTAAAAAATTTATTGAAGAATTAAGCGCTAAAGTTGGTGATGGCGCATTAGGGTTCGCATTAGTTTTTGAAGATGAAAATACATTCAAAGCAACTCGAACTCTTCATGGCAATATGGGGTTGTTTGATACGAAGAAACTGACTTGGAAATGGATAACCAAGTATAAGAATCAATATAAATTACCAGTACCATATCAAATGGCAATAAAAGACCTCTTTGCAGAATCGTGGAAAACAATAAAAGCAGAAAATAATGGGAAGATAAAATAGTCTTTCGAATATTAAAAACCGGTAATGTGATCATTGCCGGTTTTTAACTCTGAATGGCGGATGAGATATTTTTTACTAATACTGATTTGACAGAAAGTATTAACAAGAAAATTTATTAATTTACTTTAAAGTTAAAACTGTCATCTTTAAGAGGTAATATTTATCTGCGATTGATGATTGGTAAACGATTTTTTCCAACAAGTGCTTCAGCTAGGCACCTTCTCATTTTTTTATAGAGAGGTATTGCCAGCAACGTATCACAAAATACTTCAGAGGTCAGTGCAAAGCGTCGTTTTTTGTGTATGCCGAAAGCTCCATTTTACACAAAAACCACCCCGTCCCTAAGCCACTGCTGAAAAAACTCAGCTTAACGGTGCTTGGTAAGTTACCCATTAAATTAAACGACTCCAGTACAGGTGGACCACCTAACAATGCAACCACTACGACACCAACTTGAATGCAGTAAACAAGTTTATGTCCAGGTCTATTGAGGTGATAATAGATATTAATGGTATTCATATTGAAGGCGAAATTAATTTAGCATTTAGTACGGTTAAGCTAGAAGGTGAGATAACACCGGATGGATATTGCCTAACAGGAAGCCGAGGCTTTTATTTGGATCATGCTTTGTTTAGCGTGCTCTCTAAAAAAGATAGACCGGGGCGCACAGTGAGTAGAGAGATAAGCGTAACATCATCAAACTGGGGTGTTGCGGCTTCGGCTATACTAGAAATATAGAAATGGGAGATGCAAAAATTTCAGAGCTTATTTCTCCTTCGGTAATAAAACCAAGCTGTGTATAGAGGTTAGAAATCGGGGTTTTTGTGTAAGGATAGACTAATCGCGATAAGGATAGAGTTTCCGAATATATGAATGTAATTTGTCCGAGAACAGACTAAGTTTTTTGAGGAGTCTATTTTACACGGATTAATCGATATATACCTTAGTTGAATTATTTGGAGGGTAAAAAACGGCCCTTCTGTTTAAGTCTGAGAAAACCGATGTGTTTTACGGATCATACGGTAGAAGGATTGGCTATTATTGAATCGTGGCACGCTTTCTAGTGGAATCCAGCCAATTTGATGTGACTCATTATTACCGGGTACGGCGAGTTTATCATCTATTTCCAGTAAAAACCGAATATCATAATGCTCGTGTCGGGGATCGTATTTATTTTCGTAAATAGTATGAATATCAATGTCGAAAATATTAGCGCTTAACAGTTTAATATTTTCGAGCGGTAGTCCTGATTCTTCGGAAGTTTCTTTGATAACGACATTATGCATATCGGCATCTCCGTCTGCATGTCCGCCAGGTTGTAGCCATAGGTTAAGCTTACGATGGTGTAGCATTAGTGTATGACTGCGGCTGGGGTTCACTACCCAAGATGAGCCAGTGACATGTCCTGGCATGAGGCTTCGATCAAAACAATGATGATGTGCAGCAACAAAACGTTTGGTGCGTGCTAACATGGCTGCTTCTTCGAGAAAAACGGTTCGATAGTTTTCAAGCATTTGTAAAAGGTGTTCGCGATGCATGGCAGCCTTTAATGTTCAATTATTAATTGACGACACGCTCTAAGTTACCCTAATTTAATCAATAATGCGTATTTCGATCTTAAATGACTTGCATAGATGATTATCAATGAGTTTTATTTTGTTATACATTTTAATGGCTTAAGTGTTACTGGATGAAAAATTAGTGGCTGAAATTGGAACGTTTGACCGTGCAATAATATGCATTTTGTTGGATGAAATTTCTTTGTACATCTATAGACTTGTAAACAAATATCTATAATTGGCAATAGTTTCCATTGAATATCCGAATGCCTAATATTGAATAAACTTCTATAAGCTAGGCGCTATATTTTTTAATCGCTTTGTAGTGGTTAATGGATTGACATATTATTTTTACTTTATTCTCAAATCAGTAACTTTGAATATGTTAATGATTTTATTGCAATTTCAAGGTTATTGGTCAATTAATAAAATATCGTGTTTCGAGAGCGCAGCTTACTCTCTAGGCGCAACAAGTTTTGAGGTGTACGAATATGGTTGAAGCCCCACAGAATGGCATTAAAGGCTTAAAACATTGGCGTTATGATTTACTTGCCGGTATGCAGGTCGCACTTGTTTCATTGCCCTTGTCGCTCGGTATTGCTATTGCTTCTGGTGCGCCCGCCGTTACGGGGCTTATTTCCGCAATTATCGCAGGACTAATTTTTCCGTTTCTTGGGGGGGCTTATGTGACAATAAGTGGCCCAGCCGCCGGTTTGGCGCCGGCACTTCTCGCGGGAATGTTGCTATTAGGGGGCGGGGATCTTGCTGAAGGTTACCCCTTGCTATTGGTGGCTATTTGTATAACGGGATTATTACAAATACTGTTAGCTTTTTTCAAGACGGGACGTTATGCCATCTTTTTACCCGTCACTGTGGTTGAAGCGATGTTGGCAGCCATTGGTTTAATTATAATCATTAAGCAAATTCCCTCGCTGATGGGGGCCATTTTACCGGCATCTCAAACCATGTTAGCGTCGGTAGGAAAATTACCACAAGCATTTCTGCAAATTGACTGGAGTGTACTGTTTATAGGTGCGCTTAGTTTATTCTTGATCTTTTATTTGAATAAATCACGCCATGGGTGGATGCGAAAAATACCGCCACCATTGGTTGTTACAATCGTGGGTATTGGTTTAGCTTATATCTTTGGCCTTGATGCCAAATATCTTATCACTATGCCGGACTCTATTTTAGAAGGCGGGATTACTTTTCCGGCTTTTGGTGAGGTGTTTTCTCGACCAGAGCTATGGTGGGGAGTGTTAGTCGTCGTGATTACATTAACCTTGATTGATGGTGTGGAGTCATTGGCGACGATCAAGGCGGTTGACAAGATTGATCCATTTCAACGCAAGTCTGACCCTAATGTCACATTACGTGCAATGGGGATTTCAAATTCTCTTTCCAGTATTTTTGGTGGTTTAACCATTATTCCTGGTGGTATTAAAAGCCGTACCAATATTGATGCGGGTGGGCGTACCTTATGGGCGAACTTTTATAACGCCATTTTTTTGTTAATATTCTTGTTTATTGCAACAGATATTATCGCCATGGTTCCGCTGGCGGCGATTGCAGCGATCTTAATATACGTTGGATGGAAACTCTGTGAGTTCAAGGTTTTTGCCAAAACCTATTCTATTGGCCGTGACCAGCTGATTATTTTCATCATTACTATCTTTGCTATTCTGAGTACTGACCTGCTTTCCGGTATTTTGATTGGTGTTGCTGCAGAAGTGCTTATGTTGCTTTATTTATTAACACCATCTTTTCGGTTTGTACTTACCGGTCGCCTGAGTTTTAAACGTTCTTGCGTGTTGGTTGGGCAGAATATAAAGAGTTTATTTTCAACACCAGTGATCAAAATACAAGAACAAGAAAGGAACGGAATAAAGCATTATGAAATGAGTATTTCTTCGTTGGTATGTTTTAACCTTTTGCCTCTGGACAAATTGCTTTCCACCTTGCCTCCTAAAGAAGGGGTTACTTTGGTCATCACCGAGTCGGGTCGCATTATTGACCATACTGCGATTGAGTACCTGCATCAATTCCAAGAAGAATGTGTGCGCGATGGGCGGGTGTTTGAACTTATTGGTGTGGATAACTTTGTTAAGTTTACCCCGCATTCATTAGCAGCCCGTATGCAGGATAGCATTTTAGTCAAAGAGCAGGGCCAACGCTCTACGAGAGAGCTGGAAATGGAAGGTGTGGCTAAGCAATATGGTTTGAGCTTCCAACCAGAAATTAAAAGCACTTTAAACGTTGAGGATTTTGTTTATCTGCGTCGTGGTGCGGATAAGGAAGAATGTAATGCCATTTCAGGTGATTATCTTGATAGTAACATTCGGTTATTCGATTACAGCCATACTTCGGCGCCCAATTATTATTCTAAACACTGGCATACTCTTGTTACCTTAAAATGTCCGGCAGACTCTGGGGTTGAGGTGTCGGATATTGTGATTGCGCCAGGGCATTATTTAGAGCGTTATCTCGTTGAGTATGATGATGTGGTGATACCAGATAATGATGATTTCGCTGCTAAGTACCGGGTTTATGCAAAAAATGCTGTTCAACCACTTTCGTTTATTTCCCCTGAGCTTGTTAAGTTTCTTGCTGCAAACGAAGGGTTTTATCTTGAGGTGCGCAAAGGTGTTATGTTAGCGTTCAGACAGGACAAGTCGCTTGCGAATGCAGGTGACATAAAATTACTGTTCTCCTTACTGGAAATTTTTAACAACTCCTGTAGTAATAAGTCGAGCAAAGATTGAAACTTGTGTAAAGTGCAAGCTCATTAATAAAAGCTTACTTATTATTGAGGGTAGAGACCTTTGCGCATCCATGTTTTGCGGGCAAAGGTCTCAGACTGTTTATTATTTAGCTAGGACAGGCTCCTAGGGATATTTCATATGTTAGCGCAAGTTTTTTCAGTTGCGAATCAGAAAGGTGGTACGGGCAAAACAACTTTGAGTATGAACCTCGCCGCTGGATTATCTCGACGAGGGCGTACGCTTATCATTGATGCGGATCCGCAAGGATCAGCGGGGCAATGGGCCGGGTTGTCATCCGACGAACGACCATTTCCGACCTCGGTTATATCGATTGCGAGCAACCTAGCGCGGGAAGTCAGTCGAATGCGTCAGGACTATCAATACTTGGTGATTGATTGTCCACCCACGCTTGAAACGGGTGTCGCACAGGGTGCAATGACGGTTTCTGACAAAATTCTTATCCCGATATTACCTTCTCCTGTGGATTTATGGGCAAGTGTTCGATTGGCGAATGCCATTGAGCAAGTTAAGATGTACAATCCCAAGTTACTGCCCTATATACTAGTTAACCAGCTAGAGCCGCGAAATGCCATATCGCGCGGAATGAGCCAGGCATTAGCCGAATTTGATATACCGTCTTTGCAGAGTTGCTTGCGTCGACGTGCTGTGTATCGAAACTCAGCTTTAGAAGGTGCCAGTGTCTATTGTATGGGCAAGCGAGGAGAATCAGCGGTTCAGGAGATTGAATCGCTCATAGAGGAGATATTAGCATCATGAGCAAAGAACTCGGTTCAAAGTTGGCCAATAGTGTTCGCCAAGCAAAAGCCAAGCAAACACCAGAGAACACACTCCGCGCAGATCATAGCACAGAGCAGTTCGCAGAATCTTCCAAACCCAAGCACCAACCCAAATACGAGCAACGCTTACCCGTATTTACTTCAAAACGAGTTTGGCCAGATTAAGTTATTCGGTCATTGTTGTTTGTTTTTCATACGGATTTTAGGCTAAATGTTTGATAAAAGTGCGCCAATTAGGTTTAAGGGTGATTTGCCTGATTACCTTATTCGGCATACAACGTTTAGACAAATGCAAATTTTTGAAGCCATTGTCCGGCTGGGAAGTTTTACCCGTGCTGCCGAGGAGTTATTTTTAACTCAGCCCACGGTGTCAACCCAGCTAAAAAAACTGACCGACGTTGTTGGCTTAACGCTCATTGATCAAGCAGGACGACATGCCAAGCCGACCGAGGTCGGTGAAGAGCTTTACCATACCATTCGCAATATATTTGATACGCTATCCGATCTTGATACCCGCATTGCTTCTTTAAAAGGCCTGAGTCGTGGTCGGTTACGGCTTTGTGTGATAACAACGGCTAAATATTTTGCGCCAGAAATACTCGGTGAGTTTTGTCGAGAGTACTCTGGAATCGATGTGTCTTTGAAGGTCTCTAATCGAGAGAGCATACTTGAACGGATTAATAACAATGAAGATGACATCTATATATTAGGCCAGCCGCCGGAGGAGGTGAATATTGACACTTATTCATTTGCACCCAATCCATTGGTTGTTATTGCATCCAGGAGTCATCCTCTGTGCAAAGAATCGAATATAACGCTTGAACGAATAGCACAAGAACCTTTTATTTCGAGAGAAGAAGGTTCGGGAATTCGAATTGCGGCAATGAAGCTATTTGCGCAACACCAAATAGCGCCGAATATACGCATGGAATTAGGCAGTAATGAAGCGATAAAACATGCGGTTGTTGGTGATTTAGGTGTTGCAGTCTTATCGCTTCACTCCTTGTCTCTTGAAGGTGCTCAGGGGCCGGTCGATTTATTGGATGTAGAGCATTTTCCAATCAAACGTAACTGGTATTTAGCACACGCAAAAGACAAAGCGCTTTCTGTTATTGCCAAAACATTTTTAGATTTTGCGAAGTCGCGAGGACCTGCTATTCGAATTCAAATGGAATCGCTATATGCCGAGTTCGTGCAATGCCATGAGGGTCGGCAGGAAAAATAACACGTAAGTAGAGTGATTTAGATGAAAGATATAGCAGCCTTACTAAACCAAGCCCAGCAATTTTCCATGCAGAGTGAGGAAGAGCAGGCGCGAATGATTCTATTAGAAATATTGGAAAATGAACCCGAGAATATTGCTGCATTGTTAATGCTGGGAGGTTCTTATTTTACCTCAGAAAAATATCAAGAAGCTGAAATGGCCTTTGAGCGATTAGTATTATTAGCGCCTGGCAGAGGTCAGTGTTCCATTGCTTTGTTTAACTGCCTGTGGATACAAGATAGAAAAGAGGAAGCACTTGAGGAAATTAGTCGTTTCATGCGCATTGCGGATCGCGACAAGGAGCAAGTAACGATAGCGCAATATGTGAAAATGATTGAACAAATAGGTCTATAACCGTAGCGATTGAGATTCAATGCCACGGGTATATCTGTGTTTGGTTTTTTAATGATTGCTAATTATGTGCAATATTTTTGCGGACTCCTTGCGGACTGGTTTGCACGCAACGGAAACCAAGGTCTTCTTTTTCAGCGTCAGGAGTAACAAAAAGTCGATAAGCACCACGTTGATACATCTGTAATGCATAGTGTCCATTGCCTCCCCAGCCAGCACCGCGAATGACTTTAAAGCGCTTTCCAAATAGCTTGCTAGTGTAATCGGAATTAGGATACGCATCATACCAGTCCATTACCCATTCTGATACGTTACCGGCAACGTCATAGATTCCATAAGGAGAGTGATCGGTTGCATAAGAACCCACTGGGGCAGCGCCTGCAACCCATTCTTCTTCGCCGGTATTACTCATTCCATCTTGAAAGGTATCACCCCAAGGGAATTCTTGCCCGCTAGGGCCACGCGTTGCTTTTTCCCATTGTTCTTCGGTTGGCAGGGTTTGTCCAGCCCAGTCACAATAGTCACGTGCTGCGGCCCAGTTTACGTTATAGACAGGCACGTTATCTAACATTGCGAAGTATTCATCAATGGTAGATAGTAATTGTTGCTTATTCATTTTTCGAGTATCTATATCGATGCGGAATATTTCAGCGACTATGTATTGCAATCTTTTAGTGGGTATTGCGTTAAGTTTTTCACGTTTCATGGATACTAGATATCCATTTTCAAGCCAGTGGGAAGGTGGTCGATAGGAAGTTTGTTTAACAAACTCACGGAATTGTTGGTTGGTAACTTCATATTTATCCATGTAGAAAGATGGCAGTGAAACGATGTGCTGCGGGTGCTCGTCCATATACCACGGTTTAATAGAGCCAAATTCTTCCGCGCGTTTAGATTTATCCACTTTATTACTACCCATGACAAAGTTACCTGCAGGGATTAATACCATTTCAGCGCCATCATTGCCTTTTATGACGGCAGGCAGGCTTGCTGCATTAGCCAATGGTATAATAAGACTGATTAGTGATGTTAATAGGGCGAGAAATAATGTTTTAGGCTTATTCATTGTTGTTACCTCGAAATATAGAGCAAAAAATCTTGCACTTGTGTTTTATAAATCATGCGCACAGCGAAACCCAAAACTTGTATTTTTGGTGGAACGCAGAAAAAAACTTCGATTGTATGTCGGTGCAGATATTCCGCATTTATAGAAAGAGCAATCCCACCAGGATCCACCTTTTAGGGTTTTGTATTTTTTACCATAGTTTTCTGTTATGTGGGTATCGCCGGGATAAGCCTGGTACCAAGAGTCTGTCCATTCCCAGACATTTCCTGACATATCAAAGACACCATAGGGACTGACTCCTGCAGCAAATGCGCCTACTGGGGTCGTATCTCCTGCTAGGCCGAGATTGCCCCAGCGCTGCGGGGTGTTTGCTTTAGCGGGATCAAATTCATTGCCCCATGGAAAAAATTGACCCTCGATACCACGCGCCGCTTTTTCCCATTCTTGATCACTGGGTAGGCGTTTGCCTGCCCAGCGGCAATAAGCATCTGCATCTTTCCACGAGACTTGAGTAACTGGATGATCTGTTTTCCCTTCTGGGTAGGTGCGGTTCACGAAATGTTTAGGTGAGCGTCGACCTGTTTCATTGATAAAGTGTTTATATTGCAGATTAGTGACTTCATAAATATCGATGTAATAGGAATGGAGAAATACTTTGTGTTGTGGCCCTTCATCGGGTTGGCGGTCATTAGAACCCATAATGAATTCACCCTCAGGAATTAAAACCATAGGATTAGGGTTGTTGCCGAGACGTGAGGTTTGGTAATACAGCGGCATACTCATGCCACGTGTAATATGTTCTAAATCAAAGTCAGCCTTGTTTTCTACTTTTACTCCGAGGTGTGATTGAAGGTCAACTATGAGAGGAGAGGGTTTGATATGTTTGTCAGTGTTAACGATGAATTCATCATGGCAGTTTTTACATCCCTTTTGAAGGTCGATGTTTTGTGCAATACGGTGTACAAAATCAACATGGCAAGAGAGGCAATTAGAAATTGTTTGGGCAGTAGCTTGTACCCCTATAAAGAAAAGGGTCACTAAGAGAAACGTTGATAATATAATGTAATTAGTTATTTTCATACCAACAATAGAGCAAGGTTATTAAAAAATAATCTCTATCCCTTTAACGAAAGAATAACTCAGATATAAAGAAACATAGTAATATTGTCAACCTTTAATTGATTGGTGGTGTATGTGCTGCAAATAATGTTGACGCGTTCAACTGCGAAATTTAGGGCGTGTCGGCCATATTAAGTGATGACACGCCCTAAGGCGTTATGAAAATAGACCGCTTAGTCAAATTTAATATTCCAGATGAGATCAAAGGCTACCTCATCACCTACAGCTCCTTGAAATCTAGAGAGGTTAATGGCTCCCGATTCTCGCGCGGTGCCACTGGCGTGGCGGAATCGCTTTGTTCCTGAAAGAATGTCATTATCTCCCGCACTTGGGATTGCCCCTGTTAAATGAGTCATTGTCGGAGAACCTTTAATGAAGGGTTGTACATTACCCAAAACGCGAGTGGTGAATTGGGGTTTCTTTTTCCATTCAGTAAATTTGAACGTGCTTGTCACAGTAACGAGTAGGACACCTCCGGCCTGCGGGGTAATGTCTGCCAGCCGGTCTTTCAAAATTCCCACATAAGCACCGGTTTTCATATTATAGAGCGGTATATCAAAACACAGCGCGGAGCTTGTTCCCAGTTCTGTCGGCGGTATTTCACACGCATAAGCTACGGCATTACCCTTTGCGTTTAGCAGTAGCTCTTTACCTACAAAAGCGTGGCGCTGAAGGTGATGGCGACGAGATTGATCTACTATGGTATTTAATGAAAAAGTCGGGTCGTAATCGCGCCATGAGTCATTTGCTACGACAGATGATGAGATGACAATCGAGGTAAATATTGCGGAAAGGATCGCTTTTTTGAACATGAGTAATCTCCTCAGAAAATTTGAATATTAAACCCCTCTTGGTCGATATCAGGGGTAACGAAAATGCTTTGCTGGGGGATTTCCCAAGTGCGCAGAGCATTTTTGTATGGAAACATGTCACTGCTACTGGAAATAGCTGTCAAAAGTTACAGGATTCTAGGACAGCGTATGCTGGAGGTTTTCCCATTAGTCGCAAGTAAGCGCAAACTCGTAGGGGATGAAAAAAAACAGATAAAACGAGGCCTCGTAACATTAGCCACATTGTTTAGATAAGCAGGGTCGTATATCCAAAAAAAATCTGAGGCTTATAAAATTTCTTATAAGTTTGCGATGGAACATTTAGACTCAACCCTTGAGTATGTTGCTTTCTTTTACTCGGGAGCAAGCGGAGTATTTTTGCCTTTAGAGATTGAATGCGAACTAGATAGTTTGAAAAAGAGTTTGCATTAAATGGGTTTAATTCTACAGTGTAGCCTTACAAAGACACCGCGCATGATAGGTTCTATTTCAAATCTAAGACCTTTAAAATCTACATACTTGATAATGTGTCTAACCGTGGACGCGTTAATAGTCGCCGTAATTTGTTTTTTCTCCTCGTTAGATGCAGGGGCTAGCGCAATTTGAGCTAATGCATTACATCTTTCTTTCGCAATATTCTTTTGTTTAAAATTTATATAGGGTGAAGATATTTCAGTTTGATCGTCTCCAACTTCAATACTCCCGAGTTTTATCTGGGTCGCTGCTGCCCATGTGGGTTTATGCGCTGATTTATTCCAACTATCGATAAGAAATAATCTGTTATTTTCACTTAGGCCGTTTTTAATTTTAGCGGAATCGTAAGCTGACCAACTGGTTAGAGGCGTTATTAACAGTAAAAAAACGACAGATAGTTTACTGAACATTTATTGATTCCTTTTGAATTAAAGAGCGTACGGGGGGAGTGTATCTTGAAGAATATAAAGTTCCAAATGATTCTGAGTAATTGCCTAAAGAATCTACAGAATGTTGTCGAAATATGCAGGTGGATTATTATTAGAGGATCACTTATACAATGAAAATAAAAATAAGCGTGGTGATGTTAAGTTGCTTTCTCCTATCAGCTTGTTTGAACGAACTTTTTGATTCAAGTATGGCAGAAAATAGTGCTCAAGAAACCGTTGATGCAGGAGTAGTCGATGCTGGTGTTATTTCCCTATCCGGTGTTATTGCTGCTGCGGCCTTGCCTGCTGCAAAGCTTCAATTAAGGTCTTCTTCTGATAGTCCTAGACGATCGGTATTTGGTACTCGGAAATTGGCACAAGCCAAAGTATCTCTCTATAAAAGAACTAAAAGTGGCGTTTCAACCCTGGTCGATGAGACTACATCAGATGATGCCGGTCAATATAGCTTTGCAAGTGTTCCCAAGGCGGTGACTGCAAATGGTAACGAGGATGATTTTTACTATGAAGTGCGTGCAACTTTGGATGAAGTTGACATAAGCGCTCCAGTAGCGCCAGATGGTGACACTACGGTTGATGTAACGCCAGAGACTAATGTCGCTGCGAAAGTTCTGTCAGATGTGGTTAAAGTGCCGGGTGAAAGCACGCCGGCGATACCCTCAGCGGCATCTGTTAATGCATTGCGGCGGATGGTGAGTTCCAATATGGTTCGCTTAGGGTCTTCAATCTCGGTGCCGCAGTCGACATCAAGCAATTCAACGAGACTGGTTAGTTTGGCGAATGGCCTATCTTCCGCAGGAGGGAACGCTGAGTTAGCCTATAAAGCGTATCAGTTTCAATCTGAATGGAGTGCGATGAAAAACGCCACAACCACAACCCCGGCAAAAGCGGCCTCGTATTTGAGTCGCTTGGCGCGCGAAGCCTGTGGTCAAAACAGTAACTTAGTGGCCATCCCTCAAGCATCGGCAAAGATACTTGCTCAGGCCATTGTGGAGGGTAAAACCTATACTGCCGAAGAAATAATTTCTGCTAGCAATAGCGCCATTGGCGGCACTCAGTTAAATGTTGACGCTGCGGTGAGTGCTTATGCTAATTTACTGAGCAAGATTGATAGTAATTATGCGCAGGCAGAAGAGTCTGTGCAAGCATTTACCGATGAGGAGCTGGTTGTATTATTCGCCAAACGAGACTTGAAAGGCAGTAATTTTTCTGCAACAACAGCATTAAATCCAGACCAAGCCTTAAACTTTTTACAACACGCTTCAGCCAATGGTAATAGCATGAATTTATGCAATATATCCGGAGCTAAAATAGGGTCTGCGATTGCCTATTTAGTCAATGCCGCCGATGCTGAGCCGCATATCTCAAATGTTGAAATTAGCCATGATAGTGGTTTTGGCTGTGATCAAAGCGCGGGCTTTGCTCGTTTTCTCGCAAACGTTCATGTCTTTGATGGTGGCAAGGGAGTTAATAGTGTAACGATTTTGTCTTCTGATTCGAGCGCACTAACGGCAGGAAGTGTGAACCTCGAGTTGCAGATGGGGAAATATGAGTCGCGTTCGGAAGGTGTATGTGTCAGCCTCAATCAAGAAGTGACTTACACGATTACCGCCAATTTCGCAGATAATAGCAGCGTGACGAAGACCTTAACTCGTACACACCCATTAGTTCCTGAAGCATCGGCGAAATATGACGGAGTTGCAATGGGGCAGGCAAATGAGCCCACTCAAGTGAATGAAAAGCGTCCAGTGATAAGCTGGGATGCACCTGATGAAATGTTAGCGAGAGTGACTAATGCGCCTACGGGAAGTCAGATTAAATATTCCTATGAGTTCTCGCATACCGACGCCGTGGGTTCGGCGCCATTAGCTCTGTGTGATTCAGTACCGTTCGGTGATTTATACGCGGTAGATAACTTTATGCCGACGGTGGATTGTGATAAGGCTAAATGTGCTGCTGCGACCGAGATGGCTGAATCCGAATTGCAATGTCGTGTGAGCATACAAACGTATCTGGTTGATGAGAACGACAGCATACTCGGACAAGCGGCGGGGAATTTTAGATTCTTTAAAGTGGTGGAGTAATTAGGGTATAGCTGTCAATATTTTCGAAAAAATACTAATTAATGATTTTTTCAGTTTAGGATTATACTTAAAGGAGCCTGTTCTCGGACAAGCTCCAGTGTTAAAATTCGGTTCAATTAATAATCCAGCCTAATAGGGAAACTGAAATGAATAAGATATTTTTAACGACCGCAATTGTTGGACTTTTTTTGTCATCTTGTACTCGTACTAACGATTTTAAGCCAACTGCCGAGATGACAGGTAAAGATATTTTTAATGCAGCCTGCGTTGAATGCCATGCAGCGGAAGGTGATAGCGTGATGGTGTTAAATGCCGAGATGAATGACGTTGACCGTATAGCCAATCATGTCTTAACCGGTAGTATTTCAATGCCAGCATTTCCCAATATTCAGGGCGAGTCAGCAAAAATACTTGCTGAATATGTGGTAGAGAATAGCACGTTCAAATAGTTTCCTTATACTCCTAGGAGCTTGCCGAAGTACTCGTTTTGTCGGGTATTTTGGTGGGTGCGAGCATTTTCCATTACCCTAAAAACGCTGCAATATCTTATATGTTGGCAACTACTCGTTGGCGTTTTTTCTCCGCATTCATTAACCAGCGTTTAATTCGATTGGCATCACCAAATTTACTGAGTTTACCCCAAGAGTTTAATAACACGATAATGACCGGGTGGCCTGAAATTTCTGCATGCATCACGAGACAATTACCCGCATCGGCTAAGTAGCCTGTTTTTGATAAACCAATATCCCATTGTTTTCTGCGCACTAGCCGATTAGTGTTTAAAAATTCGATTTTCCAGCCTGATCTTAAATCGGTGACATAGTGTTTGCCCATCGTCGACATTTCACGGATCTTTGGGTAATTATATGAGGCCGCGACTAGTTTTACTAAGTCTCTCGCGGTGGATTTATTTTGGCTGTGCAATCCGCTGGAGTCACGGAATACCGTATTTTTCATACCGAGTGTTTGTGCTTTTTGGTTCATCGCCTTTACAAATGCGGGTTTTCCCCCTGGAAAAGTTCTGGCCAAAGCGGCGGTGGCGCGATTTTCCGAAGCGGCTAATGCTAATAGCATCAAATCCTCACGGGTAATAATACTGCCATAGGCAACACGACTTTTGGAACCACGTAAGCGGTCGCGGTCTTTGCGGGTAATTTTGATTTTTTCGGTGAGTGGAAGTTTGGCATCGAGCAGAACCATAGCCGTCATTAATTTTGTTAAGGATGCAATTGAGCGCAATTCATTTGCATCCCTGGCATATAGCACTTTTCCGTCACTTGTATCCATCACAAGGGCGGCACTTGATCGCAAAAAGAGTTTTTTAGGATTGAGGTAGTGACTAATTTTTGTTGACTCGTCAAATTTAAGACGGGCAACTTTGTTGGCTGCAGGCATCTTTGCAGATTCAGGTTGATTAGAATCCGCACTGGTAGCTGGGTTTGGAATGAAGAAACAGACGAAGATTGTAATGTTTACTAAGTTATTGTGTTTGGGCATTATTTTCATTTTTAGATAATTATGGATTAATTAATGGGTGTTCTCGGACAAGCTCCTAGCAATTAATCGACCGATTGTTATTTATGCTTGAACTATAAGGGTCTAATGTGTTGTTAATATTAGCTTATTATCATTCTGATTTATTTCTACATTGAAGTGGGAAAGGAAACTCAGCCCCAGTAGGCCATCAATTCTGTTGCCTAAGTCTTGGATAACCAAGGTAGGCACATCATTGACAAGCGCGCCATTTAAGTCAATGGAATCTAGAGTGGTGCGAAAAGCTTGGGTTTTCCCATTAGCGGTACTTATGATTACCGGGCTAGACTCGTCAATGTTAAGCCCCAAAGAGTGTGCGGTATCTACGGTGATTGCAGTGAAGGATGCACCCGTGTCTAAAACAAATCGATAGCTATCATTGCCCTGGTTGATAATAACATCGACATATATTATTTTGCCTTCCGCAGTGATCGGGATTTCGATGAAATCTTCACTGGCAGCGCGTTGCTGTGCGGTGTTGATCATTGATTGTAATTGTATTTCAAGATCGGGCTCTAAATCGATGGTGAGCAATAAGTGCTTCAGCGCATCTTCGTATTGGCTTAAGGAATAATAAGCACGACCTAATAATAAATGAAATTCTGCGAAATTTTGATCGAGTAATATTTCATCTTCTAATAGGTCAATAGCACGCTGAGTGAGCTTGTTATCTAATAGCTCATAGATATTTGCTAACACGAGCTGGCGTAGCCGGTCTCTTATTTTCGGGCCTTGACTAGGATCGAGTTCGAGTAATTCTTCAAGTACGGGTTGTTCTTTTTTAGGATCATTAATAACACGATAAATATTCGCTTCCACCGATAATAATTCAGGGCTTTTGCCTAACAGCGTGTTGGCAAAACTGAGGTCCCGAATGGCTTTCTCATAGTCTAAGTTACGTAATGAAGCCTTAATATATTCTTTGAATGCTTTAACGATATAGGGTTTTGCTAATGCTTGGTAATCAGCCTCAATATTTTCATATCTTGCCACGTGCGACATAATAGCATTCCAGTTTTTACTTTCGCTAAATGATTTTAACAAGGCGATAAACCCTTCAGGAGACTCTAAAAGTTTCAGGTAAAATGTGGGTATATCTTGCGCTTTATAGAGTCGTGTATTTTGGAATATTTTTTCAATGGTATCTGCGCTGATGGCAAAATAGTTTGAATCTTGTGTACTACGTACCACCATTCCTAACAATTGCTTATCGATATTGGTGAGCGCCGCACCTATCCAGTTTTGAATATTATTGAGTTGGATTTTATAATGTAGGGAGCCAAAATCAGTTAAGGTTTCGCCTGATGAGGAAATCGTGGTGGTTAGTTTTGTTGTTGTTAACTGCACATCAACTTGTTGCCCTAAGAACAGGGGATTTATTGAATCGCTAATGGTTAAGTATTGTCCTAACGGAAAATCGATGTCAGTAATGATAAGTCGATTGAAAATATCTACACCGATTATATTTTTCAACGGAACTCGTTGACCGGCTTCGTCGATGACTGAACCGGCAGTAATATGGGTATTGAATGGAAGTGTGGTTATTAATTGACGTTTTTCTCCAACGAGGATACCTTGGGACAATAAAATGACCGCATTGTTTTTGTCATAAAACTCTATACTGACAACAGGGCCATTAGTTCCGGTTTCTGTTATGGGTAATGATTGAGAGTCTTCCAATAATTCGATAGCTTGTGAATTTGCGGATGATTCAACGGTAATGGGTGGGATATTCATTGAACTTATGGGCTCGTCATCTGAACCCAAGGGCATATAGGATAAACCTAGCCCCGTAGCTAAGCCAACAATATAGGTAATAACCGGAACAAGAATGTTTCTCATGATAGTACTTCAGCGTGCATTGATGCTTGGATTCTCCGCAGTGTAACTGCTAATCGGGTAACTCTTTGTAAGCTATATCTCAAACGCCACGGATATAAGCAATAATTGTAACAGGAATCGATCCTAATGAAAGAACATAACCCCCGTACCTACTATGAAATATTTCCCCACTACTGAAGCTGAAATTATTTGGCAAGCCGGGCAACCTCGCAGTCGCAAATATAATGATCACTATTTCAACACGGATGGAGGTTTAGAGGAAACTCGTTATGTTTTTATTCAGCAAAATGGCTTACCGGCGAGATGGCACGACGCCGCACGATTTGTGATTGCAGAAACAGGGTTTGGAACGGGCTTGAATTTTTTGGCAACCAGCCAGTGTTGGTTAGCAACAACGCAGCCAACCCAAAAACTCACCTATATTTCGGTAGAAAAACACCCGCTCAATAAAACGGATTTACGACAAGCGTTAAATTTGTGGCCAGAATTGGCGTTTTTGGCGCAGGACTTCATTGCTCAATATCCGCCAAACATCCCAGGTTTTCACTATTTGAATCTATTTGATGGTCGCATTAGTCTCATATTGCTGCTAGGTGATGCGTGTGAAATGTATCGCCAGCTACAAGCACAGGTCGATGTTTGGTATCTCGATGGCTTTGCGCCTAAGCAAAACGCGGCCATGTGGTCGCATGCATTATTTAAAGAAATTGCACGTTTAAGTCGGGTGGGCTGTCGTGTTACGACTTATACGGCGGCTGGGGATGTGCGTCGAGGATTAGAAATTGCGGGGTTTGCGCTAAAAAAGCGCACGGGTTTTGGTGTTAAACGGGAAATGCTGGTTGGCGAAATGCGCGAAAAAGCACAAAGTTCATTGGCCAAGCCGTGGTTCGATTTCTCGCGTATTAACAAAGCAGAAAAAAAAGAAGTTGCCATTATCGGTGCGGGTATTGTGGGCCTAACGACAGCCTATGTTTTAGCCAATAGTGGCTGGAACGTCTGTGTATATGAAAAACAGTCGAAGATAGCCGGTGGTGCATCTGGAAATCCTGTAGGGCTTGTTATGCCACGTTTCACTGCGGATATGAACTGTGGCGCGCAGTTTTATACCCAATGTTTTTTGACCACCGTTGCGTGGCTAAATCATTTGCAACATAAACGAGGTTTTAATCATTGGCACAGTTGTGGTGTGTTGCATTTAATGCCCGAAGAAAAGCTTGGTAAGTTAAGGTGCTTGAATTTACCTGAAGCACTTTTAACGGAGTTAACAGCTCATGAAATCAAAACAAAGTATCGTTTTGGCGCAAAATACGGCGGTTATTTTGTCCACCAGGCCGGTTATATAGAGCCGGTAATGTTGTGCCAGTTCCTATTTGATGCTTTGCTTGAGAGCGTAAAATTTAATTTTTCTACGGAGGTCACTGCACTTAAGAAAATGGATAATGGCTGGGATATTATAAGTCAGTCTGAAGTGTTGCAAAACTCCAAAAATGTGGTGATTGCGAATGCGAATGATGCGGTGCAATTACTGCCTCAAGTTGAGCTTCCCCTTATTCCAGTGCGCGGGCAGGTGAGTCAGCTGTCGCCGGATGCATTCAATCATGCGCTGAGTTTTCCGTTAGTTTGCGAAAACTATTTAACTCCCGTTGTAGAGGGATATGCAACGCTGGGGGCGAGTTACGAAAGAGATCACCTTGCATTAGGTTTGCGGGAAGAAGAGCATCAAGCGACATATTCACAAATGGAGTCTGTAATACCTGGCTTGTTAAATCCTAGGTGTTTTGCTAGGGGACGTGCATCACTGCGGTCTACCACTCATGATAGGTTTCCAGTTGTCGGCCCAGTACCCAATATTTCCTATTTTCAAAAAGTCTATGCGGATATCAAGCATGGAAAGCCGCCCAGGGATTTTCCAGCAGCAGAATATCAAACGGGCTTGTTTCTCAATACAGGCCACGGTTCCAGAGGACTGGTGTCGGCTTATAATGCGGCTGAACTATTGCGTGTCATCATGGAACAACAACCGCTAATGTTTAGCAATGACATCTTAGCGTCGTTGCATCCTGCGCGGTTTTTAGTGAAAAAAATGAAAAGAGCTTGAAGGGATTTTTGGAAAAGCGATGTAGCTGATTGCTCGATATCAAAAATGCGTTAAGTCTATAGCTGAGTTCGAGCAATCCGGTAGATGAGGTTATTTATCTGCGTCTACCTTTGCCTCCTCTTTTTTTCACTTCTTCAAACTTAACCTTAATAAATTTGTCGCCAAAGGCTTTTCCATTAAGTCCGGCAATTGCGGCACGTGCCTCGTGACCTTCCATTTCTACAAAAGCAAAGCCTTTGCATTTTCCGGTAAAAATATCACTAATGAGCTCAATTGAACGGACGGTACCGAATTCAGAGAATAATTCTTTAACGGTATCTTGAGTTGCGTCGAGAGGTAGACTGCCAACGAATAGTTTTTTCATATAGTTCTCATGATTAAAAAGAAGGTATTAAAAAACCCTACATGGTTGCCCATGAAGGGTTTTCAAAAATATCAGTTACAGTGACTAAGCGTCAATGTGTACTTCAGTTGCTTGAGGGCCTTTTTGGCCATTTTCTACTTTATAGCTGACAGACTGACCTTCAGCCAAAGAGCGAAAACCACTGGTTTGAATGGCTGAGTAATGTACAAAAACGTCGGGACTACCGTCGGCAGGAGAAATAAAACCGAATCCTTTGGCCTCATTAAACCACTTTACCGTTCCTGTATTCATTATAGATTACCTCATGTAAGACATTGAAAGTGATAGTATTGCAAATTAATCAAGGTAACTCACAGAAGGACACAAGGAAGGATGTGACTAGATAAAACCGAGATTATATACAATTAACCAAGCACGTAATTAAAGCACAGAATTTTCTCAATATCCATCTCTTGTTACCTTAAATGCTTTTCGGCACATCGAGCAATGACATGACCGGGCATCATCAAGCTACCATTGATTGCGTATTTTACGGAACCACAAAAACACGATCCGTTAATTGTCATTGTATTAAACTCTCCTCTTAAGGATCAAAATGATAGATAATCCTAGGATAGTACTGATGACAAATTAATTCAGCAACACTGTATGCTAGGAAAAATATGGGTAAATTACTCGCTCTTGCGATACGGGAGAGAAAAAGAGCACCAATGAAAGCGCTGGATTTTGCCTATATTTCTAAATCTTCAGGGCTTGATAATGACTTTAGAGGCAAGCTGGGAGATCGACAAGTTACCGTATTGTCTAAGAAGGCATGGGATGCAGCATGTGATGAACTCGGTTGTGCGCTTGCTTGGCATATTCGCCGATCGAATATACTGGTGGATGATATTGAATTATATGAGGCAGTGGGAAAAACCATAAAAATTGCGAATGTCGAATTATTGATAACCTGCGAAACCAATCCTTGTGCACGCATGGAAGAGTCTTATAAAGGCTTGTTTGCTGCTTTAGCAAAAGATTGGCGGGGTGGTGTTTGCTGCCGGGTAATCAGCGAAGGCGAGATTAAAATAGGTGATGAAGTAACCATCGATGAATGAGCAGAAACTCCCTGTAGAACAGCCGTCAGACATACCAGAGCAGCAGATAATTGTAGAAACTAAGCAGTGGATTGATAAAATCATCATTGGCCATAATTTGTGCCCATTTGCTAAAAAACCGTTTAAGCAAGACCTTATTCGGTATGTGGTTTCTGCGGCGAATAGCGAAAAAAATCTGGTTGATGATTTAGTCGCTGAATTAGCGTATTTGCAAGATATCGCAACAGCAAAACTTGAAACCTCGATCTTGATCATGGCAAATTGTCTTGCTGATTTCGATGATTATAATCAGTTTTTAGATGTTGTGGATTCTACACTTGAAGCGCTTGATCTAGTGGGTATTATCCAGGTGGCTTCTTTTCATCCGGATTATTGCTTCGCCGATTTGTCGGCGCAAGATGTCAGAAATTATACCAATCGCTCTATTTATCCGATGTTTCATTTCATTCGGGAAGACAGCGTAGAACATGCGCGTGCGGCCTATCCTGATGTGGACTCGATACCTGATAAGAATATGGATTTGTTATTGCACATCGGTTTAGAAGTCATTCAACAACAACGCAACTCCTGTAAGTCGAACCAATAAATACTAGACGAACGAACACTGATTCAATTAGAATAATCCGATTCATCTAAAGGTTTTTCACGCCTCCCCTTACTATATTTCATAATGATAGAAACTAAGCAATTAATTCTTCGTGATTTTTGCCAGGAGGATTTTCCTTCCTATGCTCAGATCTTGGAAAAACCTGAGATAATGCAATTTATCGGAGGGGGTGAGCCACTCAGTAAAGAGCTTGCTTGGCGAAATTTAGCGATGCTTTTAGGTCATTGGCAATTGCGCGGTTTTGGAATGTGGGCCGTGGAGCATAAGGAAAGTGGAGCATTGATTGGCAGGGTTGGTTTTTTTGAGCCAGAGGACTGGCCGGGTTTTGAACTGGGTTGGTTAATTGATAAACCCTATTGGCGGAAAGGTTTAGCCACCGAGGCCGCTAAAGCGGCGTTAAAGCATGCATTTCAGGTATTGGGTAAACCTAAAGTTATCAGTTTAATTGCCAAAAATAATACACGTTCCGAAAACGTGGCTAAACGCATTGGCATGAAGCTCGAAAAGTCTATTCTGTTTCACGGTATTGATATCAAATTGTATGCAAAAAAACAAACGGATTGATAGGCGTACTTTCTTCCGTGCAAGGATGATAGGCCGGTAGGTTTGTTGCTTAGTGGGTATTCAACTTTCGTCAATATTGACTTATAGCGCTAATTGTAAAAGGGCCTATCGTTTTTGGTATAATGCGCTAGGAGCCTGTCCAAGAACAGGCTCCTAGCTTTACGACAGTCCATATTCTCTTGTGTCGTAAGACCTGAAATATTGGAAGTACTCAACTCATTCGAATTGCTGAAGGTCGAGGTATATGAAAAATAAGGATAAACGAATTGCCCGTTTGAAAGAACAGGTGCCGCATATTTCGGCAATCGAGGTCAATGCGAAGTTGGCTGATGGTGGTGTTGTGCTCGATGTGCGAGATGCGGACGAAGTTTCCCAGGGCAGCCCCCACAACGCGGTACGGGTGGGTAGAAGCTACTTGGAATTAAATATTGAAAATCATATTACTGATTTCGATGCGCCAGTGTATGTCATGTGTGCCGGTGGTCTGCGTTCATTATTTGCGGCAGATAGCTTACAACAGTTGGGCTATAAAAAGGTGTATTCCATTATTGGTGGGTTTAACCAATGGAAAAATGATGGTTTGTCGTTTGAAGTTCCGCAAACTTTAACCGCAGATGCCCGCGAGCGTTATGCGCGGCATATCTTGATGCCAAATGTGGGCGAAGCAGGTCAGCTTAAGCTGCTCAATGCCAAGGTTCTTTGCATTGGTGCGGGGGGCTTGGGTTCTCCTATCGCGCTGTATTTAGCCGCGGCAGGTGTAGGTACTATTGGTATTGTTGATGATGATGTGGTTGACAAAAGTAATTTGCAACGCCAAATTTTACATAATGAAAACACCTTGGGCATACCTAAGGTTGAATCAGCGAGACAAACCCTTGAAGCATTAAACTCAAGCATCAAGATTAATACGTATCAACAACGTATCAATGCAAGCAATGTTGAAGAGTTGCTAAAAGATTATGATATTGTCGTTGATGGCTCAGATAATATTCCTACACGCTACTTAGTCAATGATACGTGCGTCAAATACAAAATACCGAATGTACATGGTGCAATTTTTCGATTTGAAGGACAGGTTACCGTATTCTGGCCGGGTGATGAAAGCTCGAATGGCCCGTGTTATCGCTGTCTGTTTCCCGAACCTGCACAAGATGAAGCATTATCATGCGCAGCTGCAGGTGTCTTAGGTGTGTTGCCTGGAATTATTGGTGTATTGCAAGCGATTGAAGTGGTAAAGCTCATTATCGGCATAGGGCGACCTCTCATTGGCCGCATGCTTTATTATGATGCCTTAGATGCCAGTTTCCGTGAACTCAAGATGAAGCATCATCCCAAATGCAAAGTATGTGGGCATTGAGAGTTTTTAAGTCTTCGTCGGACTGGCTCCTAGGAACTTGCTCGAGAGCAGACTGATCAATATCTCATAGCTATGCAATATCTACCTCTCTTTTTTAATATAAAGGCTAAAAAATGCCTGGTTGTAGGTGGTGGCGATGTAGCTACCCGTAAAGTTAAAACCTTAAAAAGTGCAGGTGCGAATGTTCATGTTGTCGCACCTGAATTTAACCACGGATTAACTGAGTTGCTAACCCAAAATAGCATTACCGTTCGCCAAGGTGAGTTTACTCCAGCAGACCTTGAAGATGTTGTATTAATCATTGCCGCAACAAATGATACCGCTATAAATGCGCATATCTCAGCGCTTGCACAACAAAATAAAATTCCGGTGAATGTTGTTGACGCACCTGAATTATGCAGTTTCATCATGCCGTCTATTGTTGATCGCTCACCGGTGATGGTTGCGATTTCATCCGGTGGTGCCTCTCCAGTGTTAGCACGGCTATTGCGCTCAAAAATTGAAACGATGATTCCAGCGTCTTATGGTCGGTTGGCCACATTACTCAAAAACTACCGTGAAAAAGCCAAGAAAAAATTTGATCATGTTGCTGATCGCAGACGTTTTTGGGAAAAAATTATCCAAGGACCGATTGCCGAGCTCATGTATTCTGGTCAAGAAAAAACGGCGGCAAAAGCCTTAGAAGACGCAATTTCTTATGCAGCAATGTCTACCCGCAATCCAGGCGAGGTCTATTTAGTGGGGGCTGGACCGGGTGATCCTGATTTGTTAACCTTTCGTGCTTTACGTTTATTACAACAAGCGGATGTGGTTGTTTATGACCGCTTAGTCTCTGAGCCTATACTTGAAATGGCGAGACGCGATGCGGATAAAATTTATGTGGGTAAGCAAAAATCGGATCATGCCTTAGCGCAAGAAAAAATCAATGCATTACTGGTTAGATTAGCTAAAGAAGGTAACCGTGTAGTGCGCTTAAAAGGAGGAGACCCTTTTATTTTTGGTCGCGGTGGTGAAGAAATTGAAACATTGATGAATGAAAATATCAG
This sequence comes from Gammaproteobacteria bacterium, assembly GCA_027021445.1. Classification (GTDB taxonomy): domain Bacteria; phylum Pseudomonadota; class Gammaproteobacteria; order S012-40; family S012-40; genus JALUUH01. The sequence continues at coordinate 1,523 of JALUUH010000118.1, read as the reverse complement.
TTTTCAAATCGTTCCCGGAGTGACTGCGGCAAGTGGCTGTGCAGCGTATGCGGGTATCCCGTTAACCCATCGAGACTATGCGCAATCCGTAGTGTTTGCCACCGGGCATTTACAGAACAATACGATTGACCTCAATTGGAAAGCCTTAATACAAAAACAGCAAACACTGGTCTTTTACATGGGGCTAACGGGGATTGGTACGATATGTGCTGAACTTATCAAACATGGAATGTCGGCCACAATGCCTATTGCATTAATAGAGCGAGGTACGACGATTGACCAAGTCGTTCATGTGGCAGATTTGGCAAGTATGCCGCTCGTCGTACAGAATGATACGATAAAACCACCAACCTTAATTATCGTAGGCGAAGTCGTCACATTGCATGAAAAATTGGCCTGGTATGAACCGCTGACTCTTTAGTTAATATTCACAATGGATTGGAAAGTCTACATTATTCTCTGTTCGGATAGCACTTTATACACGGGTATTACCATCGATATTGAAAAACGTTTCACGGCGCATAACAATCAAACCGGTGCAAAATATTTTCGCGGGCGTAGCCCGGAAAAAATTATCTATCTCGAAACCGGATATGACAGATCAATGGCGAGTAAAAGAGAAAGTGTTATTAAAAAACTGAGTCGAATACAAAAAATGCAATTGATTGAGTCAGAATTGAACGAAGTGAAGCATGGATAAGTCGTCGCTTTTTCTGCAGCTCTTGCCTTTTTTCAAGAAAAACTTCGACCAAATTCACGAGTTAATGGTCTTGTCTCTAATATTCTATTGTATCCCTGTGAGAAAATTTCGCAATATTTGATCCTTGCATTCGCGGTAATGTTTATGGCCTGGTTTGCGAAAGAATGCACTTAACTCATGTTTGCTTATGTTGATACTAACTATTGAAACATTTGACGAAACAGTCAAAACCCTGCTGAGAAGCAGTAACGTCGTCCACTTCGATGAAAGCGGGATTCGCTTAGAGTAAAAGCTTAAACTGGCTGCATGTTGCCTCAATTTCGCAACTGACCTGCTATCACATCAATCCCAAGCGAGGGCAAGTCGCATGGACGCCATGGCCATACTGCCTGATTATCAGGGCTACGCCGTCCATGATCATTGGGCCCGTTATTACCGCTATAATTGTCAACATGTGCTTTGCAATGCACATCATCTACGTGAACTCACGTTTGCCCATGAGTAGCATCAACAACAGTGGGCCACCAAATTGAGCCAGTGTTTACTGGATGCCAAGCGGGAAGTCGATGATGCCAAGGTGGCTAACGCACCCTCACTAACCGCATCGCGTATCACCTACTTTGGTCGGCGTTACAGTCGTCTGTTGCGCGCGGGTCGCGATGAGCTTCCGGTGTTACCTGTCGATAAAAACAAGACACGCGGAAGAACGAAACAGCACAAAGTTAAAAACCTCCATGATCGCCTGGTGAACCATAAAAGGGAGGTGCTGGCATTTTTAGTCGACTTCTCGCTACCCTTTGATAACAACCTGGCCGAACGTGAT
>JALUUH010000117.1 GCA_027021445.1 Gammaproteobacteria bacterium | reverse complement strand
CAAATCTCGAAACCACGATAGAAAACTTGAGTGCTGCGCGATCGCGAATCCGGGATACCGATTTTGCGGTGGAGACTGCGGAGTTAACACGTTCGCAAATTTTGCAACAAGCAGGTACAGCGATGTTGTCGCAAGCTAATCAAATACCGCAAAATGTATTGAGTTTGTTGCAATAATAAGTCTACGAAAAGGGCGGAAAAGTTTTTCCGCTCTTTTCTCATTCTCTTTATTCCTTTAATTAAGCGACTAGGCAGTTAGTTGTCCAATACAAGGACAACGCATTGATTTACCACTTGCTTTCTTTTCAATGCATTACTTGCGTAGTGTTCTTAATAAACAGGAAAAAATTTTCCGAAAGGCTTAAGTTGTGCTATTCATGGACGATAGTACACTTGGTAGCGGTAAATATCGAACTCGATTTGATATATCCGCTGAAGATTGACACTTGTAAGCTTCCGCATTTTGATGGAGGCATCGAGTTATAAAGAGAGGGCGGATTATGCCTCAAATTATCAATACTAATGTAATGTCCTTGAATTCCCAGCGTAACCTCAATAAAACGCAGGGTTCTCTTGCAACTTCTCTTCAACGTTTATCATCGGGTCTGCGTATTAATAGTGCAAAAGATGATGCGGCAGGTCTCGCGATTTCTGAGCGTTTTACTTCACAGATTAGAGGATTGACAGTCGCCGCACGAAATGCCAATGATGGTATCTCCTTGTCGCAAACGGCTGAAGGTGCGTTACAGGAAGTAGGTAATATCTTGCAACGGATTAGGGAACTTTCCGTTCAATCCGTGAATGCAACAAACTCTACATCGGATCGCCAAGCTTTGCAACTCGAAGTTGGTCAACTTACCTCTGAATTGAATCGTATCTCTAAATCGACCGAGTTTAATGGTCAAAAACTATTAGACGGTACCTTCGGTACTGCTCTATTTCAAGTGGGTGCGAATGCAAACCAAACAATAGTTGCTACCACAGGAAACTTTAAAACCAATCAATACGGTGATTATCGGCTCCAGGGCAATGAAAATACGGTGAGTACTGTAGCTGGTGGTACACGGTTAGAGGCTGGAACGTTAACTATTACAGGTTCGCAAGGTTCTCAATCAGTAGGCTATGGGGTAACGGATACGGTGAAAACGATTGCAGAATCCGTCAATCTAGTATCGGATAATACAGGTGTCACAGCAATCGCACAAACGGATATAGATTTGGCATTTAGCGCTGCGGGTAGTTTTCAACTGACCTTGTCAGCCGATAATTCTATAGCGAATGCAGAAACAATCAGTTTTAGTATAAGTGCTGCTACAGGAACTGCAGAACTTGTTTCGGCTGCTCAAGCTTTTAATGATTATACGGCTTCAACAGGTGTTGTGGCAGCAGTAAAACCTGACGGCACAGGTATCACCTTAAGTAATTATGAAGGCGAAACGATGATACTTTCTGATACTTCGTTTTCAAATGCTGGTAATGTAACAGTGAGTGGTGGCGTAGGTATAGGCTCAATAGCAGGAACAGGTAGTACAGTATTGACAGCCGATACTGTGGCTGAAACGGTGGTAGGAGAAGGTCAGATTACGTTTGATGGGGATAAATCGTTTTCAGTGACAGATAGTATCGCGGGAAATGTTTTGGATTTAGTGGCGGGTTCATCCATTCTTCAACAGGTCGCGAATATTGATATCAGCTCCGTTGAAGGTGGTAATCTAGCCATAGCGATAGTAGATGCTGGGATTGCGCAAGTGAGCAACCAACGCGCTAAATTTGGAGCTTTGCAAAGTCGCTTTCAATCAACAATTGCAAATTTAGAAACGGCGATTGAAAACTTAAGCGCTGCACGATCTAGGATTCGGGATACCGACTTTGCGGTGGAAACTGCTGAATTGACAAGGTCGCAAATTCTTCAACAAGCAGGTACAGCAATGTTATCGCAAGCGAATCAAATACCGCAAAATGTATTGAGTTTGTTACAGTAAAATGAAGCTTTGGGGCGGGAAATTATTTCCGTCTCGTTTTCACCTAACTATAGTGAGAGGTGGTCGTCATGAGTATTGAAAATGTGACTGGCTTACCAAATACCCCAAATAGGCAAGCCGCTAATTCTGCTAAGGACAATGTAGAGACCAGCGAAATTGCTTTAGATAGTTCCTCAGTATCTCCTCGTGTTCCTACGGATAACGTTAACCGAATGGAAGACCTAAATTTAAACAGAGCGACTGAAACAGAGGATAAATCCAGTTCCGTTACCCAACAAGAGCTACAAAAGGCTGTTGATAGGTTGAAGGATCATGTGCAAAATCTTGATCGGGAATTTCAGTTTAATGTAGATAAAGAAACCGGTGATATCGTCGTTAAGGTAGTAAATCCAGAAAACAATCAAGTGGTACGACAAATTCCATCAGAGGAATTATTGGAATTGGTAAAACGACTTGAAGAGAACAAGGGTTTATTGCTAAGAGAGACAGTTTGATTGGTATGCTCTTTGCCTTTTTGAATATTGATTCAGTCGAATTATTCAAGTGTACAAATTGATCAACGCAGTATTATTGGGTTGGTTGCGGTGAGAGGTGTGATATGGGTTTACAAGCAACAGGCATAGGCTCAGGAATTGATGTTGGCAGCCTTGTAGACCAATTAGTCGCAGCAGAAGGCGCGCCTAAGTCTTTACGTATGAATACCCGTGAAGCAGAATTGACCGCGAAATTATCTTCAATGGGCGCTATAAAAAGTTCTCTGTCTTCATTTAAATCTTCCTTTCTCAATTTAACGCTAGGTTCCACTTATTCCGCACTCAAAACAACCTCTAGTGATACCGATGTTTTTACCGCGACGGCGACCAGTTCCGCTGCGCTTGGAACTAATACTATTGATGTGCTCAGCATTGCTCAAGCGCAAGTGTTGACCAGTGATGCAACTTATGCAGCGGCTGATACCGGTTCTGCGATCATAGGTACCGGTACTTTAACGTTTGAGTTTGATGATGATAAGGATGGAGTATTCGACGGAACGGGAACCATAGCAGCCGTTACGATATCAGGAGGAACATTAAATGATATTCGAGATTCCATTAATGACGCAGCGATAGGTGTTACTGCAAGTATTATATATAACGGGACAGGTTATCAATTATCTTTGGTTTCGGAGTCTGGTGCGGCAAAATCGATGAAAATTACCGCTGCTGATGGTGTGGGAACGGCAATAACTGACCCATCTATTGGTTTGGGGCAGTTTGCCTATGATCCCGTAGCCGGTGTTGGCTCTGGGCAAAACATGACTCAAACGATGGCTGCAACAGATGCCAGTATTCTGTTTAATGGTGTTTCAGTAACGAGTGCTACGAATACGATAACTAATCCTGTTGATGGTATTGAACTTACGTTAAAAGCGGCAGATGCAGGAGTAGTGAAAACACTTTCCATTGCGGATGATAATTCAAAAATTAGCACCTCGACCGAAAGCTTTGTTGCTTCATTTAACGAACTTATTACCAGTCTAAATGCCGCGACTTTTTATGATGCGGCTTCAGGAACTAAGGGTTTGTTTCTAGGTGACGCGGTCATTCGAAATATCGAAAACCAAGTGCGTAATGTGTTAAATAAAACAGTAGGTGATACTACGGTTAAATATAACTCCATGGCATCTATTGGAATAACGACAACATCGGATGGTACCTTAGAATTTGACTCAACAAAGCTTGATGCTGCTTTATCAGAAGATCCTGACCAAGTTCGAAATTTGTTTTCGGGTAATTTATCTAATGTAGATATGAGTTATCAAGATGCAATTAACTTTTCTAGCATACCGGCGGGGGTAGAAACCTCTGAAGTTGATGTATTAATCACACAAGCTGCGACCCAGGCACAATTGTTTGGGGGGCGTTTAGATAGCTTAGTTCTTGATGGTGTAACTCCGTTAACGAGTTCAAATTTTGATATTACAGTTGATGGTCTTTTAACGAGTGTTTCGTTAAACGGTCAAACATTCAGCTCAGGCGATGATTTAGCAAGCTATATTCAAAATGCAGTAGGTGTTAACAAGCTAACTGTTTCCTATGCAAATGACAAGCTTACTTTTGCAAGTACCTCTTATGGTAGTGCAAGTACTATTGATATTACAAATTCGGAAGCCAATGCCTCGGCCAATTTTGGTATTTACAATACTACATCTGCCGCGACTGGAAAAGATGTAGCTGGCAGAATAGGTTTTGAGTCTGCTACAGGGGTTGGTCAAATACTCACTGCAGACGCAGGTACTACTTATGCTGGATTAGTTGTTACATTTACCGGTACAACGAATACATTTGGTTATGAAAAAACTAAAGTTGGTGGACTATTTTCCGAACTAAATACTTTGTTGAACAGCTTTCTTGAATCAGATGGTATTCTTGCTGCTCGAGACAAAACTTATAATACTCAGATTAGTGATATCGTCGATCAGCGCGCTCAACTGAGTCTTCGTATGGACGCGCTAGAAGCGCGTTTGTTACGCCAATTTAACGCCATGGATACACTAGTTGCACAGCTCAATTCAACGGGAACCTTTTTAACTAATCAATTATCTTCGTTGCAAGGTTTGGCTAACAGAGGTAATAAATAGGAATTAATGAATGAGAAAAATAAGAGGATCAATCCTATGAAATCTACAAAAGCACAGAGCGCACTGAAAAGTTATGGTCAGGTTGGTGTGCAAGCGAGCGGAGCTTACGCCACCCCGCATCGTTTGATTACTATGTTGCTAGAAGGAGCGCTGGAGAAAATAGCGCAAGCCAAAGGTTTTATGGAGCGCGGTGAAATTCCGGAGAAGGGAAGTTATATCAGCTGGGCAATTTCTATTATAGAAGGCTTAAGGATAAGTCTAGATGCGGAAAAGGGTGAAAATATAGCCGCTAATTTGGAAGCACTTTATGATTTCATGGAACGTCGTTTGGTTGAGGCCAACATGCAAAATAGCACAGAAATTCTTGATGAAGTATCTGGTTTATTACATACCATTAAAGAAGCCTGGACATCGATACCGGAAAATATAAAAAACTCATCGAGTGAGTCGGGGAAAGATGGAGAAGAATTCCCAAATATTACCAGTAGTGTTTAATTACGTAGTTATGCAACCACAAACTATAATCATTTCGTACAAACAAGCCATTAATGATATCCTTGGACTAAGCCATGAAATGGTTTTATGCGCGATTAATAGTGAATGGGAGCGCGTAGAAAAACTGGAGCTAGAACGACAATCCATTATGGGGTTGCTATCTTTACCTGAAAAAACAAACGAAGACTTCACAAAAACTATTCAAAGCATCATTGATGTCAATGAGCAGCTCATTAATATGGGAAGTACAGAGTTAAATAAGCGAGTATCAGAAATCAGTAAAATTAAAAAAAATAAAAAAGGGATTCAAGCCTACGAAAATACCTGACGTGAGGGCTTAAGCAAAGATAATAACTTCCATAGTATCGGCAATAAATTTTCATTTTGGCACTATATTTTTAATAAGATTTTTCCCCAACGATCCGCATATCCCTAGGTTCACGTAGTTTAAATTGTGCTGGTTCTTGACGAACATTGCATAGTCCTGCTTTTTTCATTAAATTTATTAAACTATTTGGAGTATAACCCCAGCGGTGATTCATTAGCGGATCTTGCCATGCAGGGTCTCCATAAAATACCCACATCGTTCTTTGTCCCTCCTGTCCTTCACCTGAAGTAGCGTCAGGGTCTTGTAAAAAAGCTTTACATGCAGAAATCAGGTTCGGGCATTCCAGAAACATTTTACCACCAGGTTTTAAAACGCGTACCCATTCTTGCAATACGGCATCAACTTCCCAGCGCCAAAAATGTTCAATGACATGTACGCTTAAAATTTCATCGATGCTATTCGTTTCAATTGTTGATAGATTATGTAGATCACATAAAAGATCTGGTGTAGCTCCATTTCTGCTTTTTGCGACATCAATGTTGATATAACCAGATAGAATTTTATCACCACAACCTAGATTGAGTCGTTTGGGCTCACAACTTTTTAGTACAGATGGAGAAGTGGCGAGTGGATTAGTTTGCAAGACCTTTTTACATGCTTGATCCCAAATTTTTACTATTGTTTCCGGGTTATAGTTTTTTCCAATGTATTGTTGTCCTTGACTAATTCTGTCTTCGATTTTATCCGGATGTTCCAGGCACCATGAGATGCCTTCAACAATATCTGTGTTTAATACTGCCCAATCAGAAAATTCCAAATATGAAGGTAACGGGTGAGCAACAACTATTCGGCCAGCCCATAATGCTTCTACTAAGCGATTAGGGCTTTTTAGTAGTTTTGATTTATCATCAAAACTTGGAATGACAACGATGTCTGCTTCTTGTAAAGCAGTATTGACTGCATCTACTGACCACGGTGTAAAGCTTAGCTTGATATTATTATCTTGTGAAGTATTAATATTCTCAAAGACGTCTCTTATGTTTTGTGTCTCTGAGGTAATCACATGAAAATTTACCGTGATAGAAAGATTAGAATTTAGCAATAAAGGTATGAATGCATCAATGGTATCTAAGTTTACAGAATGCCCATACCATAATAGGTTTAAGTTATTTTTTATGCTGAAATGAGGTGTTCCCTTTTGTCCTTCATAAGGGTCAGTGATAATTACAGGTGTCTTAGAGGTATATTGTGAAGCAATTTTTGCCATATGGAAAGTGCTAACGGTCACGAAATCAATCGAATTCAATATTTTGGGTAAGTATTCCATTTGCTCTGGTGATGAAAATGGACTGTCGCAAAAATCGATGATAATTTTTTTTCGTTGTTTTTTTGCGTATTTTACGATTGCTTCTACATTTTGATAGAGTAATTTGGATAAAATGATAACATCAGAAAATTTTATTTCCTCTTCATGTGCAATGCTTGTTTTGTTGGCGACGACCACATTGATATTGTGTCCTAATTTGGTCATGGCGTATGCGGGAACTAGACATCGGTATCTTGTGCTCGCCAATTCTGAAGAATACCTTCCATTAACCAATTCCAATGGCTTGTGTACTACCCATGTAACATTCATCAGTTTGCATCCTGGCTACATAAATTTTTCTAAGAGATGCATTAACTAGTCCACTCCATGTTTTATGGTGCTACGGTATATGCTTGGTTAAATTTACTGTTATCTTTATTGAAATGCTGTTTCAAAGGGATGCCGAGAAAATAAATTTTCTGAATCCATAACGCTTTGGTATGGTAATATTCAACTAATTTTACAGTGTAATCACTTGCTTGTAAATTAATCACTTAATACTTGTTAACTGATAATGTCTCTCGCGATACTCGCACCGGGAGTACCATTTTATCCGGTCCTGGAGCATCGCCTAGTTTTGCAACAATAATTCCATCGTAACAATACGTTTCGTTATCAAAATCAACGGATGCAATGATGTTGTAATTGTTTAACTTTAAAAAATCAAGGCAATCATAGTGTAGTTTTTGGCTATGAGTAGAAACAAATACAAATTTTATTTTCCCTTGTGAAATCGTTTTCTGTGCGCCTTGTAACATTTCTAGCTCGTAGCCTTGTATGTCTGAATGTAGAATATCAATTTGATGTATATTTTTAACTTTAACAAATTCATCAATTTTAATTCCGTGATTACTCACGTTACCCAATGTGAAATCACCTTTCATATTATTTAAAATAAAATTATTTTTTCCTGAATTTAAATTGATGTTATCAGGTTCAATCATATAATTAGTTGCACCGCTAATTAGTTTTTGGAACCACATGGAATAAAAAGCCCAATATGAACCAAGTTCTACCATAATAGAGTTTTTTGGGATATGTTTAAGAACTTCCATAAAAACCCGTTCTTCTTGTGGTTCATGGACGCCTTTATTTATAAGCAATATTTTCGAAAAATCTCCGTAGTACGCATTTTCGCTTAGCTTTACTTTAAGTCCATTATGCATAACGATATAATCATCTATAATTTGACCTGCATTTTTTACTTTTGGAATATAAGAATTATTGGGATCTTTCATGATCCGGCGTTTTTCAAGGTAGTTGTCGCCTTTTTTAGTTACGCTGCTTCTTTTTGTTGCTCTTTTTCCGGGTTCAATGTCACAGCACCCTCAGGGCTCCAGTTCCGTGTCTTACCGGACCACCGTTCGGGGTGTTTGGCCTTGGCCAGTTCGTAGACTGTAGTGGTCTAATTGAACCAGACACTCAATTGAGAGAAAATGTAAACAAACTTAATTGAGGATCAAAATGACTAAAAAAATGCAGGAATACACAGAAGAGTTTAAACAAGGTGCA
>JALUUH010000116.1 GCA_027021445.1 Gammaproteobacteria bacterium | reverse complement strand
TTGATCAAGGTTCGGTGGTGTACTATTAGTCATGTTGTCTCTCCTGTCTTTGGTTTCATGAAATAAACAAGATGCAACTGCTCACTTGAATCCCAAACGCTATGGTCATATACCCATCAAGAAAATGCTCAGCACTCCTCTCAGCTCCCTTCTGTGAAACTACGGGCTTTTATGCGTAAATAACAGATTAAGGCGACATTATCGCCCGTTCCGCATACAACACGAAAAAAGTAGTGTAGACGATTTTTAGAAAAAAACCTGAAAGTCGTCTATTCTCCCCATCGCCAAAACCATAAAAAAACCGATCAGCTACTGGGGGGTATGAATATTTGGGGGTCAGAGTAAAAACCCCACAACGCTTTTCTGCTTCGTCTTCGGGCCACGCTTTAACGGCGTAACTCGCCGACCTGATAATCGTTTTACTTCTTCTTTGAATCGGTCACCACCCAATACCATACCCTGATAAGTCGCTTGTCGAATTTTATGAACTATTTTTTCATCAAGATGCCCTCGAAACATCTCACGATATGCATGAGTGCGTTCAGTGGTGGTAGATCCAAGTTGGCGATAGACGCGATGGGGAGTCCAAAGCTTTATAGTTTTGCCAAGTCCGCTCGCCTGATAACTTGACCATTTATAGTCCTCAGGCATAGCAACCATATCTGCTCGAACTGGATTTAGCTCGATATACCACTGACAAATCAGGAAATAGTTTTCTTCATCCACAACGCAGGACTTGAATCGGCCTTCCCACAGCGTTCCTGTTCTCTTATAGATAAAGTTGAAATAACGTACGTAATTCCGGCCCAGAGCCTGTATTAAACGAGAGACCCCATCGCCTGATTCTGGAGTGGCTAATAGGTGTATATGGTTAGTCATAAATACCCAGACATGAATTGCTACCCGATATTTTCGGGCATATTCATCTAACCAGTAGGCGTAGGCAGAAAAATCGTTCATCCTTGATAATGGTCTTGTTTGAGTGAGTATACCGTTCCTTTAGTAAGCAGCAAAAGAGTTTTTGCTCTGACCCAAAATACTTCATATGAACTCAAGTATTTTCTTATAAATTTCATCATAATTGGCAAAAGTTGATTCCTCAACTCGATAATCAGCAACATGCATTATCTTGGCTTCAATAGACCTGTGCCAGCCAGATGATGATGAAACAATTACTTTATCCCTGACATTAATAAATTGATCTGCAGTAATATCTACTACTAGGTCTCCTTGCTGTAACCATGCATGTGTTCCAGGGGTATGATTAACATTAGTACCAATAATATAGTTAAATTCACCCAGATTATTCTCTATTAAGAATGTTCCAAGTAGATTTTTTGTGTCACCACACGAACCATTAGGGAATCTTGAAAAAGCTATACCAAGCTCTTGTGAGCATAATTCTATTGCGCCTCGAAACTTTACCGAGATAGTTTTTACTTTAGAAACATCCATTTTCATAATGTTAAATATAACATTTGCATATCGAGCACGCTCACCTTACGATTTAGGTTATTTTTTGAATTACGGTGAAATTACGGTGACAGTTTACCAAATATACTTAACTTTCACCCCCGCCCATCTTAGGCCCACGCTTTTGAGGCTTTAGCTGTCTAGCGGTCAGCTTCTCAAGTTTTTCAATCCACTTATAGGAACCAAGGGGACGCCCCGTTGTCTCTGACTGGCGAAGCATCTTAACAGCGGCAGGATCCTCCTCCTGAGCAAGGAAAGCTGCAAAATCGCCATAGCGTTCAAGTACGGGCATAACCGTGGCCAGTCC
>JALUUH010000115.1 GCA_027021445.1 Gammaproteobacteria bacterium | reverse complement strand
TGTAGGAACTTACAATAATCAGCTGGGAGTGCTTTTCCAAGCACGATAAGCATTCAAATCTCATACTTGCAATACCAATGTGAGCCGCTCGGTAATTTTTTGGTAAAAGCAACGCTCACTGGCCCGGATTTCCCGGATGCGCTCCAGCAATGTAGAGCTTCACCAGGCTGCTGGTGTCCAGGTAAAGTATCAACGGCGCTCTTCAAGAACAGTTTTGGACAAAGGCTTGCCCTTTATCCGAACATCTCTCACACCTTGCGGCTTTCCGCCTGTCCATTTTGCACGGCCGGAATAAGGAGGTCTGAATATGATACAGGTGGGATAGCCATATTGAAGGAGCTAACACTAAACCAGGTCCCTGCAACTCCGGTCGCCCTGCGGGCTCCATCCGTTGCAGGGACCACACACTATCAATTATCATTAACATTAACCTAAACTCAGGGTGGTCAATTTTGGGCCATCACAGGTGGTCAATTTTAGGCTGGCATTTCGACGTGACCACCAGCCGAAGCATAGCAGGGCTAGAAGATAATAGTAAAAAGAAGAGTGAGAAATCCCAGGAAAAGCCCAAGAGCAGTCGCCATCGCCTTCCAGCGTAAATTTCGAAGTTTCTTGTTCAACTCAGGGCGTGAATGTTGTAAGGTTTCGGCTATGCTGCTTAGCCTTTCGAAATAGACTTTGCATTGCTCATAATGGTTATCGCGATCATCATTATGATTGATGCTATGGATAAAAGTGACCGCATCCTGGGCTTCTTTGCGCAGTTCCACATAATTTGAGACTACCGGACTAACTTCCACTAATCGATAGTCATCCTCAAATATCCGTATGGCGTTCAGACGGTCGAGAATGCCAAGTTCCAGTGCATCATATATTGCTCGCTTACAATGTTTTTCTGCTCGGGCTATTTGCTCGCTACCAGAGCCCTGATCAGTTGCTTGGATTGCCTGAATAATATGGAAACCTGCATACCGTAGTTCGTTAATCGAAGGAACTACAACCCCTTCATCCTGAAGTCGCTCGACTAACTTAACGGCACTTTCCGCCTCGTCAAATAAATCTGCAACACGAGCGAACTTCTCAGGCATAATCATACTCAACGCCTAGCCGGAATCGTATTGCTCTGGAATGGCAAGTGTTAGAAGTTGTGCTTACGAAGAGCTGCTTTTTTTTCGGCAATCTGTTGGGAGGTGACAAAGCGTCCGTTCTGTAGACTCGCATTACCCCGGGCATACGATGCTACTAGTTTCTGGCGGAATTGCGCTTGGCGCTTATCTGCAGAAGCCTGACTCTGTGGTGGGGGGAATAAACTTTCAAAATACCGGAAAATGTTCATTTTCGCCTCTTGTATGTTCTAGTGTAAGTTTAATTACAGCAAGAATAGCAAATTTAAAGTTTTAATATGGCAACAAAATTTTCCTAGCTGTCTCTGCTATATTTTCGGTTATTGTAAATAAAAAATTTAATAGCCCAGAGATGGACCAGCTTGTGTATCTTTATCAATTCTACCATTGTTGCCACTGGCATGCCCATGTAATGTCTAAATATAACTATAAAATATATTTATATACCAAGGAAGCTTTCGGAATGTGCCAGACGCGCTGATCCGGTAATTGCAAATTCTTAACTCAGTGTAATGTCTCAGATTGAGAGGGCTTGGTACATTATAAATTCGCAGTTTTTTACTCAAGCCCTCAGTAATAGCCGGAGCTGTCACTTGTCATAACCATCCACACCAGGCCGAAAAACATTGGGATGCTCATAGCCAGAACATTTAGTGAAATAAACCGCC
>JALUUH010000114.1 GCA_027021445.1 Gammaproteobacteria bacterium | reverse complement strand
CACTGCCGTTGTGGTATGCTCAGTGCCAAAGTTTTTCTCATCCGAACTCAGCGCTTTTTCCAACAGACTTTTAGCACCCTCATAATCGCCAAGGTCTTTAAGTACTAATGCCAAATTATTTTGTAGTTTTGCAATGACTGGGTCACTGCTGTCTGGAAAAATAGCCAACGCGGATTTGCCGAAAGGTATCCAGGGAAATTTCTCCACCGGATTGTCTTTAGTCTGGTCGATGGATAGTTTAGCGGTGATACTATCAATTACCGGTTTTGCATTGGTAAGTGCTATGGTGTGTTGTTTTTTTATCACATCAGCAATAATGCGGTGCATTTTGTAACTGTCGGTTTCTCGGTTTTTCAGTAGCCAGCCTTTGGCGCTTAGTTCTTCTATAGTTTCGGAAAAATTATCCTCTTTTTGGGTTGCCGCCGGGTTTATCATATCTTTTACAAGCTCGTAGCTGTGAAATTCTGCAGGCAGGCAAATAAATTGTTGGAGCAGCCATATTTCGCTGTCGCTTAATTGACTCATGCTAAAAATAGAGCATAAATAGGAAGTTACTTTTTCAATTTTATTACCCTTGTGGTTTATATATACATTGGCTTTTAAATCGTCTTCAATAGCGCTTTTTAATTCCTTCATTTCGGTTCGCTGCAACTGGGCTGTTTTTGCCAGGATTTCAATAGTGAGGGTATGAAAGTCAACAGCTCTTACCAGTTCTTTTATCTCATCTTCAGTCATTTTGCCGTGGGTAAAATGGCGCAAAAACAAGGTGACGGCATCGGGTTCAGATAAAAAGCCGAGTTCTTTTAAATCAAATCTTTGTATCCGCTCGCGGGAGGTTACCAAAATATGCCACTGGGGTTGGCTTGGTAAATAATTATACAATTGACTTAATGAGCGATCGGCATTATCAATGATCAATAAATTGGGGCTGTCCTCCATTTTTTTGAGTTCAGCAATAATAGTGATAAAAAGTCCACGGGGGTCTTTATCTTTGGCGAAGATGTTCAAACTGCCCAGAAGACCTTCGGTAGAGATAAAGTCGCTGATAATATCTTTGGAAATTTGGCTAACATAGGCGATGTGGCAGTATTCGTCCCAATATTTAGCGGTGTAAGCCTGCGCCAGGGTGGTTTTACCGATACCGCCCAATCCATTCACCAGCACCACCTGCTTGTTGTTGAACAATCGCTGATGCAGATCTTCTAATTCCGCATCCCGTCCGATAATCTTGTCTTGTGAGGTTTTGGGAACTATTGCGGTAAGTTCTTTTGGAAGGGGGTGTTTTTCAGTGTGATTGTGGTAATGGTAATGAGTTTCATCTCCGATTTTAAAAGATTTAACATTAGAAATGTTCCCTTGAACAATATTTTTTCGGGAAATCACCCCACTGAGCAACGTTTTAAATGTATCATTTAATTCACTGGCATGCTTGTCGGCAAGCTTTTTTAAGATAGCAATTTGCGTATCGTTTAATCGCTGTAACTCTTGTAAACTACCCATCGGCTCGTTGGAATTGATGGTAATATTTCCGCTTTGCGCATCCTGGATTACAATAGCACCATTTCCTTGTAAATAAATGATATTTTCTTCCATTTACCCCATTACCTTTTCTTTGATGGATTTTAAGCTGTTTCGAATAATGATAACAACTCTATACAATTATTCCTATCATTCCCTGCGGTTTCAAAGTCAGTGGACGAATTGGCGAAAGAGGGCATTCTGCGAGAAATCACCGGCCAGCGCCGTAACCGGGTGTTTGCCTATGATCGTTACCTGAATATTCTCAACGAAGGGACGG
>JALUUH010000113.1 GCA_027021445.1 Gammaproteobacteria bacterium | reverse complement strand
GAAGCATAGCAGCAGCGAAAGCAGGAATGGACCCCAAAACAGCCCGGAAATACTTAAGAAACGGGAAGTTACCAAGCCAGATCAAGTCCAGGCATGGCTGGAAGACACGAAAAGATCCATTTGAGAAGGACTGGCCGGCAATACTTGAGATGCTGGATATTAACCTCGGCCTTGAGGGTAAAACGATATTTGAATACCTTCAAAACGCAACTCCAGGGCAGTATCAGGACAATCAGCTTCGCACGCTGGGATCTGCGCGGGGGGTGCCGGGAAACCGGCATTCCTACCGCTACCGTTATCTTGAAGAGGTGCATTGCTCAGGTTGGTCAATTTTGGGCCATCACAAGTTAGGTTGGATGGTCAATTTTGGGCTGGCACAACCAATTATTATTATTGCTCAACAGGGCAAATTCTCGAGTGACCACACTATCCTTGAATATGCAAGAGAGATTAGGATGAGATCTAAAATGCCTACTTTAGTGTCAGTAAATTTTACACTTTTTAAACTAAATTTGGCCAAAAAATAAGCAAGTCGAAGTATAGTATTTTTATTTACAACTTGTAACAGCCTGTAAAGTAAGGTTTTCCTAATATTGATCTCAATTTCGGTACTCAAAATGTCATCCCCAATCACTGTCGGATTTTTTTACACTTATTCTTTTCAAAAAACAAGCCACTTCAGAAAAAACATGTAATATCAATGAGTTATAATTTTGGCACAAGTGTTGCATATAACAAAAGGCGGGTAGCAAGCCCCTTGTCTATCAACAATAAATTTAAGATTTAAGGAGAGAGAAAATGAAAAAGAAACTTTTAGCAGGACTGGCAATCGGATTGTTTATGATCGGTATTACTGGAATGTCTGAAGCAACCATACTCACTTTTGACGATATTCCAGGTACTTCTCAGAACACTTATGGATATATAGCAGGTTCATACGGTGGTTTTGATTTTGCCGGTAATTCATATTTGGCGTATCCACTTTGGGTAGACACTGTAGGAATGCATTCTTATAATCAGGGCTCTATCAGTGGAGATTTTACAATGTACAGCTACGGTGTGACCACCATTACATCGAGTACTAATAAAGATTTCACTTTTGATGGGCTATATGCACGGGACTGGTATTCTAGCAGAGGGTCTCTCGATATTGAAGGATATAATAATGGCAGTCTTGTTTGGAATAGCAATTTCACTTTGAACTCGAATTGGGACTACGTTGTAGGATCATCAATCATGTTAGACGAACTTAGATTGATAGGCACAAGCAACTATTCTAATAACAATTTCTTGGTTGATAATTTAGCTTTAAACGAAACAGCCCCTGTCCCCGAACCTTCCACAATGCTTCTTTTTGGTACTGGTTTAGTGGGGCTTGTGGTAAGCAGAATCAGAAGAAAGAAAAAAATAATAGTTTAACAAGATAGTATATTTCTAAAGGCAGAATCATTAATTTGAGGGCTTACCCTAGCCTTATGCTAGCCTTATGTTCTCTATCCATCCATTGTCATCGTAATCATAATAGACTGTCGGCAGATCTGCCTCTTTTTTATCAATAGTTTTGCATAGTATGCAAACGCGGTAGGGACACCCGTTACCGGGTACCCCCCGCATAGATCCGTACGTGAGGAATTACCTCATACGGCTCCTACCTTGGGTGTGTGACGCAAAGACGTTGGTTGGGGTATGGGTGACAAATTCTGGCTGTGGGTATCCACCTCGCCACCAGACGTTTGATCCGATCCCAGGTCAGGTTTCTGGACTTTTGGCTTCGACGTCGCAAGGCGCGAAGCCATGTC